>JALQUJ010000199.1 GCA_023263825.1 Porticoccus sp. | reverse complement strand
TCCCCGCCACAGCCTCTAAATTTTCCCGTTGCTCACTCCACAGCTTTGGCGGATTGACAGCTAGATCAAATAAAGTCAAATTTGAGGGGAGGTTGTCGTCCAGAATGGCTTCTACGATATCCGGTGCAAGGGTCGTCAGGTTGACCATTCGGCTGACGTAGCTGTTGTCGATGCCTTCTTTCTCGGCAATTTCCCTAAGTGATTTAACTTGGCCAGTTTCCAGCATAGCAAGCCAGCAATGACCTCTGGCCAATGCGAGTTGCAGGGGCGTAGGATCTGTGTCCCATGGTCTGGGGTCATGGGTTTTGCCATCAGGTAAGGTAATCAGTTGTCGTCCACTTCTGCGTTTTAGGCTGATGGGGACTGATATGCTGAGTTTTCCATTACTGGCTTCGAATACACTTGGATCGCCAGATTGGCTCATTTCAATTTTAAATCCGCTCCCCTTGCTCAACCAATTCACCCAACAAACCTTTTGATTAGTCCGATAATAAGCTATTGATTTTAAAGGGTTCTCTATTCTCTGGTCATGGACTTGGGCTGTTCGAGATAGGGAGAGGTGCAGAGAGTATTCGGCAATTCAGAGAATATCGGCCTTGAAAAGTCCGTGATTAGAAATGGCGCGAAGTCCGTAAACCCTTGCCACATAAGGGCTGTAACGTGGGTTGTAGGCAATAAAAAACCCCAACTGATAACAGTTGGGGTTTCGTATTTGGTGGAGGCGGCGGGAATTGAACCCGCGTCCGTCAGTCCGCTGCCAAAGGCTCTACATGCTTAGTTCAGTCTATTATATTTAACTGCCTACAGCCCAACTGACAGGGCGCGCAAACAGCGATTTCGGTTAATGTTTAGCGAATCCACCCCGAACAAGCTTCATCGCGATCTTGTGAGTATGACACCTGAGTGCTTCGCCGCTACCCAAAGGTAGATGAAGCGCTGGACGCACAAGCACGGCTCCAGTCAGATGGCAATCTACCGTTTCTTAGGCGGCGAGTGCGTAGTTGTCGTCGTTGGCAACTAATAGTTTGCGACTTTGAATTAACGAGATTAGTCACCATCTCGGCATGCACCTTGGGTTTTGTAACCGGCGTCGAATCCAAAACGCCCCCAAAGTTGATTGTAGTATTACAGACCCACATATTAGCACAGGTTGCACTGTGCTAATTAGACCATAAGTTGTTTATTGAGTTTAAATAGGCTGTTAGATGGCAGTTAGTCTTCGATAACTTGAGCCTGAATATAGTTTTGAATACCCATTTTCTCTATTAGGCCAAGTTGTGTTTCGAGCCAATCTACATGTTCTTCTTCAGATTCCAGGATTGAGTTGAAAATATCCCGACTGACAAAATCTTTTATTGATTCTGCATACGCAATGGCTTCCCTCAAAACAGGTAAAGCTTCCATTTCTAATTTGAGATCACATTCCAGCATTTCCTTGGTATTTTCTCCAATATAGAATTTGCCAAGGTCTTGTAGGTTTGGCAGGCCCTCTAGAAATAAAATACGCTCGGTTACGGTGTCGGCATGTTTCATTTCGTCGATGGATTCGTGGTATTCCTTTTCAGCGATTTCCTTTAAGCCCCAATCTTTATACATTTTGGCATGGAGAAAGTACTGGTTGATGGCCCTTAGCTCATTCCCTAGGACTTTGTTTAAAAATTCGATGATTTTTTTATCACCTTTCATGGGGATTCCTTATGAGTCGATTTTTTTAATCACTATTCTTATTAGCGAAATTTGAAGGGGGTAGATACTAATTCTAGTTTAGCCTAATTGGGGTTGCCTTGTTAAAAAAGGGATCTTTAAAGATCCCTGAAATTTGCTGTTAAGGTGATATATAGGAGGAGAGAGGGTTAAGCGTAACTTAGTGATCCTATCGCATCGTAACAATTAAGGTCTTCCAGCGTTTCTTTAAGCACAGCGTTTGCGTGGGGGGCACACTTACCACATTGTCCTGTGGCTCCAGTACATTTCCTTAAAGATCTCAGGTTAGTGACGCCATCATATGCGGCATTACGGATATCCTGATCAGTGACGCCTCTACAGTTACATACATACATGAACTTGTACCTATTGCTCGATTGCTGCGATGTTAGTTGATACTTTGATCTAAATGATAATGATTATCAATAGTTTTTCTAATAATAAATTTCTTGAGGTATTAGCGCCTATATTTAGAGAGCAAAAGAGAGGGAGAAATAGGGTATTTAATCCAGGATGTAAAGCGGAAGATTGGTTCGCATGTCAGTATAGCTAGCATGGATTTACATGACTGGCTTCTATATTAAGGTCAGAGTTTGGCTCTTTAATTAGGAAGGCGGTGAGAGGTTTAGTATTGTTATGGTTTATTCCAAGCAGACATCCTTCTACACCAATACACAGCAAAAGATATACTGTAAGTGAGCACCAACTTTCTTTTATGATCTTGACAGTGTGGTGTCTAGGTAAAGCTATCCATAAAAGTGATGGTGGCTAATAACTCATCTACTCAGAGTAGATGTTGTGAGTGTGATGAATGAATACTAGTTGCCGTGGCGCATAAGGCGTTCTTTCTGCCGCTTCCAGTCGCGATCCTTTTCCGATTCGCGTTTATCGTGGGATTGCTTGCCTTTTGCCAAAGCTATTTCACATTTTACTAAATGGCGTTTCCAATACAGGGCTGTGGCAACACAGGTATACCCTTTTTGGTTTACCCCATTGAACAGTCTGCTAAGCTCTTTCTCATGGAGTAATAGTTTTCGGGTTCGCGTAGGGTCGGTGACATAATGGGTCGAAACCGTGTTGAGGGGGGTGATATGAGCACCGATTAAAAATGCTTCCCCATTTTTTAGAAAAACATAGCTGTCGGTAAGTTGGGCTTTACCTGCTCGCAAGCTTTTAACTTCCCAGCCTTGAAGTGCCAATCCAGCCTCAAATTTCTCGACTATATGGTAATCATGACGTGCTCTTTTATTCTGAGCTATGGAGGAGTCTGTTTGTTTTTTTTTTGGTTTCTTGGCCATGGGGGGGATTATAGGGATTGCTTGTTCGCACGCCTATGGTTTTGTGCGGTTACTTTGATGAATTATATTTTTAACTGTAGCTTTAAGCTGACCACTCAGATTTTGTGAGATTGCTGTTATGACAATGTGTTTGGAGTGGTTACAATCCGAGATATGTTGTGTTGTGTCGATATAAAAATAAAAAATCATGTATAGCTTTGTTGTTGGCGAGCAACCATTCTCAAGCAAGTACATTAAAGCTAGTAGTACATTAGGGATGACTCAGTTTGGGGTGGGGCAGTATTGGGTGGATCAGTGAATAGTAAAAGAGGAATACATGGGGCCTGGAGTAGTCGCTGGACTTTTATACTTGCAGCGACGGGTTCAGCCGTTGGTTTAGGGAATATATGGAAATTTCCTTACATCGCAGGTGAAAATGGTGGCGGTGCCTTTGTTCTCGTATATCTCCTTTGTATTTTAATGGTTGGTATGCCTATTATGATGGCTGAAGTCATGCTGGGCCGCTGCGGTCGCCATAGCCCTATTAACACAATGCGTTATCTGACTGAAAAAGCAGGATTGCATGGTGCCTGGAATGCGATTGGTTGGTTGGGTGTCGTTGCTGGCCTGATGATACTGTCTTATTATGCTGTTATTGCCGGATGGGCACTTCATTATATTGGCCATATGGCATCAGGTACTTTTCAGGGGGTCTCTGCTGAAAAGGCTGATTCGATTTTTAATACATTACTGGCAGACCGAAATACCTTAATTTTTTGGCAGACGATTTTTTTGTTGCTCACGGTAACCGTTGTTATTGGTGGCGTGACAAAAGGGTTGGGTGTGGCGGTTCGTGTTCTGATGCCACAGTTGTTTGTGCTCTTGGTATTGTTGTTGGTCTTTGGTTATCAGCAGGGAGATTTTGCCCGCGGATTTAGTTTTTTGTTCAGTTTTAATTATAAGGCGCTGACGTGGGAAGGTGTATTGGAGGCTTTGGGGCACGCTTTCTTTACCCTGAGCTTAGGGATGGGAGCTATTATGGCCTATGGCGCATATATGCCAGAACACGCCCGGATTGGCCGTACGGTAGTGGCAGTAGGTTTTTTGGATACCTTGATCGCACTGGTAGCCGGGTTAGCCATTTTCCCCATTGTTTTTGCCAACCCAACAATAGAGCCTGGCTCGGGCCCAGGATTAATGTTTGTCAGTTTGCCTGTGGCATTTGGTAATATGCCCGGCGGATTATTGTTTGGCAGCGTATTCTTTGTATTAGTAACACTAGCGGCATGGAGTTCAGCGATTTCTTTGATTGAACCCGCTGTTGCGTATTTGGTGGAATCGAGAAACTTCCATCGTATTACGGCCAATCTATTATTGGGTTTACTTGCCTGGGTGGTTGGATTGGGCAGTGTTCTGTCATTCAATGTCTGGTCAGAAAGTCTAATAGCAGGGTTTAACTTTTTTGAGTTTATGGATTTCCTCACCTCGAGTGTGATGCTGCCCCTTACAGGATTGTTTATTGCTATTTTTGTGGGTTGGATAATGCGCCCACAGTCAGTTCGTGATGAATTAAGTGATGAGTCAGACAGGGTGTTTTGGCTATGGCGCATAATAGTCCGATATGTTTCGCCGCTGGCTGTTTTGGTGGTGTTTGTTATGGGTATATATAAGACATTTAGTTAGGGACTTTTCAAGTGGTGTGGGCAGGCCCAAATGTTAACAACAATAAAACGAAGTGCGCTGGTTACATTTTCCGCGCAACAGATGTTTGATTTGGTCAACGACGTGGCCAGCTATCCTGAGTATATGGACAATTGTGTGGGCACTGAGGTGCTTGAACAAAGTCAAGATGCTCAGGGTGAAGGTACCATGGTCGCGAGGCTGGATTTAAAAAAAGGTGGCATTAGCTACAGCTTTACTACATGTAACACGTTGGTGCCGCCTGACAGTATTAGTATGAGTCTACAGCAAGGCCCGTTTAAGCAGCTTTCCGGGGTGTGGAGCTTTAAGGCTTTAACCGATTCAGCGTGCAAGGTTATGTTGGATCTGGAATTTGAATTTAATAGCATGTCAGTGGGTATTGCTTCTTCGGGGTTATTTACTTCGGTAGCGAATAATTTGGTGGATGCTTTGGCTAAAAGAGCACAAGAGGTGTATGGATAGTGGGTGAAATAGTGGCCGAAAAAGAATTAATTATTGTTGAGGTA
>JALQUJ010000178.1 GCA_023263825.1 Porticoccus sp. | reverse complement strand
ATTGCCGGATGCCTTTGCGTTGGTCCGCGAAGCCAGTGACCGTGTGCTTGGTATGCGCCACTTCGACGTCCAGTTAATCGGCGGGATGGTACTTAATGACGGAAATGTAGCCGAATTAAAAACCGGTGAAGGTAAAACGCTCATGGCGACGTTACCAGCTTACCTAAATGCCCTTTCTGGAGATGGTGTGCATGTGGTGACAGTGAATGAATATCTGGCGAGTCGAGATGCTCAGTGGATGGCTCCGGTCTATGAATTCCTTGGTATGCGAGCTGATGTGATTTTGTCCCAACAGCCACAAGAAGAAAAACTTAATGCCTATGCCGCTGATATTACCTATGGCACCAACAATGAGTTTGGCTTTGATTACCTGCGTGACAATATGGTGTTGCGCCTTGAAGATAAAGCCCAGCGTGGTTTGAACTTTGCCATTGTCGATGAAGTGGATTCTATTCTGATCGATGAAGCAAGAACACCATTGGTTATTTCTGGTGCAGCTGAGGATAGCTCGACGTTGTACCAGCGTATGAACAAGTTAATTCCCACATTGAAGCCGCAGCAAGAAACGTTGGAAGAATCAGAGGCACTCGAGGCAGTATCGGGTGATTTTATTATTGATGAAAAATCACGTCAGGTAGAATTAACTGAAGAAGGGCATCAGAAAATTGAGGCTATGCTTGAAAGTGAAGGCTTACTTCAAGAAGGCGATAGTTTATATAGTGCTACGAATCTAGCTTTGCTTCACCATGTACAGTCAGCATTAAAAGCTCATCATTTATTCCACAAAGATGTGGAATATATTGTTCAAGAGGGTCAAATCGTATTAATTGACGAGCATACTGGGCGCACAATGTCAGGGCGGCGGTTGTCGGAGGGTTTGCACCAGGCTATTGAGGCAAAAGAGGGTGTTCATATTCAGAGCGAAAGCCAGACATTGGCTTCGACCACATTCCAAAATTACTTTCGCCTTTATGACAAATTATCGGGTATGACCGGTACGGCAGATACTGAAGCCTATGAATTTCACCAGATTTATGGTCTGCCTGTTGTCGTTATTCCGACCAATATGCCCATTGCTCGGCAAGACCTTAATGATCTGATTTATCTCACCACTGAAGAGAAATACGATGCCGTGGTGGAAGACATCAAGTCTTGCATTGAGAACAAAGCTCCGGTGTTAGTGGGGACGGCTTCCATTGAAAGTTCTGAGGCGATGTCCGCGCGGTTGGATGTGGCAAAAATACCCCATCAGGTTTTGAATGCGAAATACCATGAAAAAGAGGCCCAAATTATTGCCCAGGCAGGACAGCCAGGAACTGTAACCATCGCTACTAATATGGCCGGTCGAGGTACAGATATTGTCTTAGGAGGGAACTGGGAAGCAGAAATTGCTGCAATAGAAAACCCATCTGAAGCCAAAATTGCCTTGATTAAGGATGAATGGCAAAAGCGTCATGATCAGGTGATTGAAGCAGGGGGGTTACACATTCTTTGTACTGAGCGACACGAATCTCGCCGTATTGATAATCAGTTGCGTGGTCGTGCGGGTCGTCAAGGTGATCCGGGTGTTTCCCGTTTTTATCTGTCCCTTGAGGATCCTTTAATGCGGTTATTTGCCTCTGATCGAGTCAAAAATATGATGCGCGCATTGGGTATGGAAAAGGGTGAAGCCATTGAGCATCGAATGGTCACCAATGCTATCGAAAAGGCCCAGCGAAAAGTAGAAGGCCGTAACTTTGATATGCGTAAAAGTTTATTGGAGTTTGATGATGTGGCCAATGACCAGCGTCAGGTTGTTTACCAGCAGCGTAATGATTTGCTTGTCGAAGATGATATTGCTGAGGTAATAACTAACGTTAGAGCTGATGTGGTTAATTCCTCTATTAGCTATTACATCCCCCCCCAAAGTTTGGTGGAGCAATGGGATGTTGCAGGGTTAGAAAGTTACCTTGGCGCTGAATTCGGTTTGGAGCTGTCGATACAGCAATGGCTGGATGATGATGAACGTCTGAATGAAGACGGTTTGCGGGAGCGTATTCAGCAGCATATGACGGAGGCCTACGAAGAAAAATCGAGAAAAATCGGCCCAGATATTCGTGTTATTGAGCGACAGGTCATGTTGCAGGTGGTTGATACACTTTGGAAAGAGCACCTCTCCAATATGGATCATTTGCGTCAGGGAATTGGTCTGCGTGCATATGCACAGAAAAACCCAAGGCAGGAATATAAAAGAGAGTCTTTCGAGCTATTCCAACAAATGCTGGAAAACATCAAACTCGAGACGATTCGTTTTTTAAGTCGTGTAGAAGTGAGAAGTCGCGATGAAGCTGAGGAGTTGGAAAGACAGCAGCGTGAGGCCCAACAGCGCCAAGAGCTACAGATGCAACATGAAGCAGTATCAGCGATAGGTGGTGAGAACGAACAGCCTGCTCCATCGGCTGCTCAGCCTTTTGTTCGATCGGGCAAAAAAGTGGGTAGAAATGACCCTTGCCCATGTGGCAGTGGTAAGAAATTCAAGCAGTGTCACGGAAAACTTAACTGACGTTAGCAGACCCAATAGTTCTGATTAAGACCGTCAAGTTGTGTTAGAGGCGTATTGGTGAATAGACGTTAGCTAACAGAAAGTAGAGAACAGAGAGAACAATATGGCTGTTGGAAAAGATCATTTTCCAGAAATGTACCCCGTTGCAGGCTTTAAGTTGGGAACAACATCTGCAGGTATAAAAACACCTGGCCGCAAAGACTTGGTGATTATGTCGATGGCCGAAGGCAGCACGGTTGCTGGTGTTTTTACCAAAAATGCTTTTTGTGCTGCACCCGTGCAGCTAAGTAAGGCCCATATGGCCTTGGCTGAAAGTCTATATTTTGTGATAAATACGGGGAATGCCAATGCAGGGACGGGTGAGCAAGGCAAGCAAGATGCAAAAATAATGTGTGCATCCTTGGCTGAAATTGCTCAAGTAGCGACAGAAACAGTACTGCCATTTTCTACGGGTGTAATTGGTGAAGCATTACCTGTTAATAAAATAGTAGTTGCATTGCCTGAGGCTTATTCTGATCTTTCTGAGTCGGGTTGGCTGGACGCAGCCCAAGGCATTCTAACTACAGATACACGGCCAAAAGGTGAAAGTGTTCAACTACAGTTGAAGAACAATTCTGTGGCTATTACCGGTATTGCCAAGGGTTCGGGCATGATTAAACCGAATATGGCCACGATGTTGTCCTATGTGGCAACGGATTTAGCGATTAACTCTGCATTGCTTCAACAGTTGGTCAGTGGTGCAGTAGAGGCCTCTTTTAATCGCATTACCGTGGATGGTGATACCTCAACCAATGATTGTGCCATGTTAGTTGCAACGGGTTCGTCGGGTGTTGAATACAGTGAATTATCAGAGGTTGAGCAGTTACTCTTTAATACCCAGTTAAACCAGGTGTTTATTTCCCTGGCCCAGCAAATTGTTCAGGATGGTGAAGGTGCCACAAAGTTTGTCTCTGTAGAGGTTTCAGGTGGTAAAGATAGCCCTGAATCTTTAGCGGTAGCCTATACAGTGGCAGAGTCTCCTTTGGTAAAAACGGCACTGTTTGCATCTGACCCGAACTGGGGAAGAATTCTCGCGGCCATTGGCCGTGCAGGAATTTCTGATCTCGATGTGGATGCCATTCAGGTTTATCTGGATGATGTGTTGATCGCTGAAAAAGGTGGTCGAGCAGAAAGTTACCGTGAATCTGATGGGCAGACTGTAATGGATCAAGAAGAAATTAGCATACGTATTATGCTTAATCGTGGCAGTGCAGAGGAAACTGTATGGACGACAGACTTGTCCCATGATTATGTGAAAATAAATGCAGAATACAGAACATGAACCAGACAATTCATGTGGCTGTGGCTGTTATCGTCCATCAAAATGATAGCAATAAAATCCTGATTGCCAAAAGACCAGATCATGTTCATGAGGGTGGTCTGTGGGAATTTCCCGGTGGTAAGGTCGAGCAAGGGGAGCACGTATTTGAAGCCTTGGCCAGAGAGCTTGAGGAAGAACTCGCTATTTTTGTTTTGCAGGCAGAGCCCCTGATTAAAATCCAGCATGATTATCCTGAAAAATCAGTATTACTTGATGTGTGGAAAGTGACTGAGTTTTCAGGAAACGCAAAAGGAAATGAAGGGCAAGCAATTGATTGGGTTTCTGTTGATCAGCTAAATGAATATTCCTTTCCCGAAGCAAATAATGTGATTATCGATGAATTGCAAAGCGAGTTACAAAAAGCTGAGGGATAAACTTAGGGACCTTTAGATTTAGTTGCCCAAATTATTTTGGATTATTAATGTCTAGTTGGTTCTTGTTCTAAATTGCCGAATTCAGTACTCGTATATTCCTGATCCCCATACTCTTGATGCCCTGGATTATTGGTTGCTCCAGGAATACTATAATTTTCTGATGCCCACTCACCAAAATCAATCTGTTGGCAACGTTGTGAGCAGAAGGGGCGGAAATGAGACTGTTCATTCCAAACTACACTTTTTTTACAAGTAGGGCAGTTTACTTTTGTTGGTAAATTTGTGTTTTGGCTGTCGTTATTCATGGTTGTTTCTGCTGGCTAATTGTAAGTAGGTTTGGTGCAGAGCCTGTACTTTTTCAGGCAAGCTCTCTGATGATCCGCTGTTATCAATAATATCATCAGCTCGTTTAATTCGTTCTTCCCTAGATATTTGGGTGTCGATAATCGCTTCTATTTGTTGTTTGTTATTACCATCACGCTGCATGGCCCTGCTTATTTGTATTTCTTCAGGTACATCTACGACTAGAATGCGGTCAGCAAGTGTATGTTGGTTGGTTTCAAGCAAGAGTGGTGATTCGAGAATAGTGTAGGAGCTTGATGAGTTTTCCAGGGCTTCTTGAATCCATGTTTTAATGAGTGGGTGCAATAACTCTTCGAGCCATTGACGTTTATCCGGGTGTTCAAAAATTTCTTTACGTAGAAAAGCTCTATTCAGAGTGCCATCTTCAAGACGGGCTTTTGAACCAAAGTGTGTCGCTATTTTAGATAAGGCGGGAGAACCTTTTTCAACCACATGGCGTGCAGCTTCATCTGCATTAACAATGTCTATTC
>JALQUJ010000084.1 GCA_023263825.1 Porticoccus sp. | reverse complement strand
ATATGAGGCAAGATTAAGGCACGAAACAATTCATAAAGAGTTTTTCCCTCGTCAAGGATATCATCAATCAGCAACACATGCTTATTCAGCACTTCATCTCTGCGGGGTTTATGGACCCAATGACCATTTTCTATACCATTATTATCGATATATCTTGAGTAGTGTAAGTAATTAATATGAAGTGCTTTATGGTTTAACAGCGGTAATAAATGCCCTGCAAAAACAAGGGATCCTGTCATTACCGGAGCAAAAACCATTTCCTTAGTCTTAGTTTTGGCATTTATTTGATTAGCTAAATTGTTAATTGCTAAGATGATATCTTCATATGTATAAAGACAGCGGTCCGATATTGGAGAAATCATTTAATTTCTCTTATATAAGCTTTTAATTCTTTACCAAATTCACTATTTTTAATTCCATAATCAATATTCGCCATCAAATAACCTAACTTTGAGCCGCAATCATATCGCTTACCCTTAAATGTATAAGCAAAAACCTCTTCTTGCTTTAACATTAACTTAATACCATCAGTTAACTGAATCTCGTTTCCAGCACCAAACGAGGTTTTTTCTAAAAAAGACATCAATGTATTCGAAAAAACATAACGGCCGACAACCCCAAGGTTTGATGGTGCAAATTCTGGATCAGGTTTCTCAATGATATTGCTTAATTTCACCAGATCTGAATCAAAATTATTGGAGTCAATCATGCCATATTTTTTGGATTCCGATTTATCTACATTTTGAACGGCAATCACAGACTTTTGCTGCTCATCATACTGCTGAACTAATTGGGCCAACACACCAGGTTGAGCATCGATCAAGTCATCTGCCAGAGATACCGCAAATGGCTCATCTCCAACAACTGGCTTAGCTTGCAAGATTGCATGTCCTAAACCAAGAGGTTCGCCTTGTCTGATATAAATACAAGAAACGTCTTTCGGAACAATTTGGTTCATCTCATCCATTAATTTTGCTTTTTTTTCATCTACATTGGAAAATCGCTCAAGGGTAGAATCAAAATGATCTGTAATTGCTCGTTTGGATTTACCAGTAATAAAAATGAGATCTTTAAAACCAGCCTCAATGGCTTCTTCAACCGCATATTGTATTAATGGCTTGTCAACAATAGGTAGCATTTCCTTTGGTGATGAATTTGGCACAGCGGCTGGCAATATTGACCACCTTGCCCACAAGATCGCTATTTACTCGCTGGATAAAGTCTTCCAGATTTAGGTCGAGATCATCTACGCCAGAGGAGAGTTTGGCTGCAAAATAGTACCGCAGGTATTCCGGATTGAGATTGTCCAAATAGCTCCGGGCATTAATAAACGTGCCGCGGGATTTCGACATCTTCTTGCCGTTAACGGTTAGAAAGCCATGGACACACACCTGAGTTGGCGTGCGGAAGTTGGCGCTACTGAGCATGGCCGGCCAGAATAGGGCATGGAAGTTGACAATATCCTTGCCGATAAAGTGATACAGCTCGGCCTCGGAATCAGGTTTCCAGAACTCATCAAACGCCAGTGCATTGCCTTCTTTGCTTTCGCAGAAGTTTTTAAAGCTGGCCATATAGCCAATGGGCGCATCTAGCCACACATAGAAATATTTGCCCGGCGCATCGGGAATTTCAAAACCAAAGTAGGGTGCATCACGGCTGATGTCCCATTCGTGTAACCCTGCATCCAACCATTCACTCAGTTTGTTGGCTACTTCTTCTTGTACATGACCATCGCGGGTCCAGCTTTTCAGGAAGTCTGAAAACTCAGGCAGTTTAAAGAAATAGTGAGTGGATTCTTTTTCTACAGGTGTGGCACCAGATATGGCTGAAATTGGGTTGATCAAATCAGTGGGGGCGTAAGTAGCACCACAGGCTTCGCAGTTATCCCCATATTGATCGTCAGTTTTACACTTTGGGCAGGTGCCTTTGATGTAGCGATCGGCCAAAAATAGATTCTTTTCTGGATCGAAGGCCTGAGTGATTTCTCTTGTAGCAATATGGCCATTTTCACGCAGGCGTGTATAGATCAGGGATGATAGTTCCTTGTTCTCATTCGAATGGGTAGAGTGGTAGTTGTCAAAGTTGATCAGAAAGTCGCTGAAATCCTGTTCGTGTTCGGCTTTCACTTCCGCAATTTGCTCTTCAGGTGAAATACCACGTTGCTCAGCCTTTAACATAATTGCCGTACCGTGGGCATCATCGGCACAGACGTAGTAACATTCGTGACCGCGCATTTTTTGGAAACGAACCCAAATATCAGTTTGGATATATTCCACCAAATGCCCCAGATGAATTGATCCGTTGGCATAGGGAAGTGCGCTGGTGACAAGTATTTTTCTGCGTTCGGTCATGTTGTTAGGCTGCTATAATTGGTCGTTCGAATTTTAAGTGTGAAGACCAGCTTGTTATGAGGTCAGACACTAATGCTAAAAAGTGCGCCACTATAACGGTTTTCCCTTGGATTTTCATTAGTATACGTGAGGAAAAATGATGGCAGAGGCACCAGGTCAGGAAGCTCTACAAGACACATTGAGCAACGTTAAACATATTATTGCAGTAGCCTCTGGCAAAGGGGGCGTGGGCAAGTCCACCGCATCGGTTAATTTAGCATTGGCGTTGGCTCAGCAAGGTGCGAAAGTCGGTATTGTCGATGCTGACATTTATGGCCCAAGTTTGCCTATGATGCTAGGTGTTGCAGAGGGAACCAGGCCTGAAATAGTAGACCAAAAATACTTTATTCCTGTGGAGGCTCAGGGAATAAAATCCATGTCTATGGGTTACCTGGCCACAGAGCAAACGCCCATGGTATGGCGTGGCCCGATGGCAAGTGGGGCATTGCTGCAAATACTGACCCAAACCCTGTGGGGTGAACTGGATTATTTGGTGGTTGATATGCCTCCTGGTACTGGTGATATTCAACTGACATTGGCACAAAAAGCACAGCTATCTGGTGCAGTGATTGTTACTACACCACAGGACATCGCTTTGCTTGATGCCCGTAAAGCCATTGAAATGTTCTACAAAGTGAATATTCCAGTGTTAGGCATTGTTGAAAATATGGCGGTTCACAGTTGTAGCCAGTGTGGTCATCAAGAACATATATTTGGTGAAGGTGGTGGCCAGAAGGTTGCCAAAGAATATGATACAGAGGTGCTTGGCTCACTACCGTTATCATTAGATATTCGGGAACAAATGGATTCTGGAAAACCTTCTGTAGTATCTGAACCAGAGGGGCAAGTTGCGAAGGCCTATGCTAAGATTGCGGGTAAAGTAATAGCACTTCTCGCAGATAAAGCATCCCCCGGTGGGCCAGAAATTGTTATTGAGTGATTTTGTTGATTGAGTAACATTTTTAATGGAATAATTTTCTTAAAGTAGCTCTTATCAAGTAACACTTATTAAATAATTCTACTAAGTAGGTATTACTAAGCAGGTAATATTGACACAAACTTATGGAAAAGGAATGGCCGTTATCCATCCACTAAGTATTCGCCTAATAGTTCTCGGTGCACTACTGATACTCAGCGGCTGTTCAACGTATCAGCCTAGCCAGGTAAATAATATTTGTGGGATATTTCGTGGCGAAACCGATTGGTACGAAGATGCTAAAGCCGCTAATAAACGTTGGGGTACACCTATTAGCTTAATGATGGCTATTATCAAGCAAGAATCTACATTTCGAGCAGATGTTAGACCCAAAAGACCTACCTTTTTCTTTATTCCTTTACCAAGACGATCCTCTGCCTACGGTTACCCCCAGGCCCAAGATCCAGCATGGAATGACTACCGGAAAGCAACGGGAAACTGGAGTCATGATCGGGATGACTTCGGAGACGCCATCAATTTTGTAGGCTGGTATACCGATGTGTCTCAGAAAAAATTAGGTATTTCAAAATGGGACCCTTACAAACAATACCTGGCTTATCACGAGGGGTGGGGCGGTTTCTCAAGAGGTTCTTTCAACAAAAAGCCTGGCTTGTTGCGTGTCGCTTCCAAAGTGCAAAGTCAGTCCGAAATCTACAATGCTCAGTTAAAAACTTGCAGCAAAGCATTAGATGATGCGGTTGACGGCTGGTTTTAAAAATTCAGAACCTACTTTCTGCTCGATAGCAATTACTTAACGAGCTCTATTCCATCATCCAGAATTTTTATTTTCCCTTGTTTATACAGTTTTCCGATTGCTTGCTTAAATACTTTTTTACTGACTTGAAACGCATATTCAATGTCTTCAGGGGAGCTTTTATCGTTAAACCCGCTTTTCCCGCCAGCAATCTCAAGGTATTCCAAGATTTTTCTTGTAGTAGAGGAAACGTGCTTCCCTTTTTTTGGCTGTAAGGAAACATCTATCTTTCCATCGGCTCTCACAAGTTTTATATAGCCTTTGAGTTCTTGGCCTTCTTGATACTCTTCATAAACCTGATTTCCATAAACCAATCCTATGTACTCATCATTGATGATGACTTTTATTCCCAAATGGGTAAAAGCATCTATCTCTACATCCACTTCCTGCCATTCAGTAAATACGCCAGGCTCAACGGTTTCTTTTAAAAACCTGTAATGATCTTTCATTGTGTAACCATAATTTGTCTCTCACTGAGCTCATAGACTATATCTGCTGATTCATGTGGCATGATCTCGGCGGCCTTTTTTATAGATAATAGTTTAGAATTTCATATCACTTTTGACCTTGGGCTATCGATCATAAGCCAGCACTTTTAAAAACAAAGATTTAATAGTTTCAGTTGATGAGTACTTTGACCAAGCAGATCAAACAGGTATTATGGCCCACTTTTAACGTCAAGCATTTTTTGGATAATTAGTTAGGACGAGTAGGTATTTATGAGCATTAAATCCGATAAGTGGATCACCCGTATGTCGCAGGAACATGGCATGATTGAACCGTTTCAAGGTAGGCAGGTTCGCCAGCCTGATCCCAATGGGCAAAAGGTGATTTCCTACGGTGTATCGAGTTATGGCTACGATGTTCGCTGTGCTGATGAGTTTAAAATCTTCACTAATATTCATTCCAAGACAGTTGACCCAAAACACTTTGATGAAGATGCTTTTATCGATGTAAAGGGGGACTACTGTATTATCCCACCCAATTCCTTTGCCTTGGCGCGTACCATTGAATACTTCCGTATTCCTCGCAGAGTATTGACGGTGTGTTTGGGTAAATCAACTTATGCTCGTTGTGGCATTATTGTTAACGTGACCCCTCTCGAGCCTGAGTGGGAAGGGCATGTTACTCTCGAGTTTTCTAACACCACTAGCCTCCCCGCGAAGATTTACGCTAACGAAGGTGTGGCTCAGATGTTGTTCTTCGAGTCCGATGAAGTCTGTGAAGTGTCTTACGCTGACCGTGGCGGTAAGTATCAGGGCCAGACTGGCGTTACGCTCCCCAAAGCATAAGCCTATGATTAAGTTAAAAATTGCACTGTAGAAAGCAGTTGGCGGAATAACTGTTTTGACTCCTGGGCTTTGGTTTGATCTTCATAAAGTGCAAAAATAAACAATTTTCGGCTTGTCTCATCTAGTACAACCGTACCTTCAACAAAAACGACTGTTTCTGGGTTGAGGTGGTGATTATATTTATAGCTGGTATTCATGGCTCTTCGATTAGATAAATATGTAGACTCCCAGCTTATATCTGTTGCTGAATAGAACTGTTGTGCCGTTATAAAGGGTGCTTTAAGTGCGTCTGGGGAGATGTCTGCAAGGTTGCTAGGCATGTTTGGTATTTGTTCTAGGGGAGTAACGGTAACGGTAATGTTCCCTCCAAACTCTGATGTGGGTATATCCTTTACTGAAGGTTTCAGATAGAGGCCTACAATCTGCTCTGGGGTGTTTTTCCATTCCCTTGGTTTTGGAAAAGCCAGTCCGAAGTCTTTGGAAACGACTGTTTCAAAATTACTGGGGCATTCGATATTGGGTGATTCTTCAACCTTTAGTTGATTTATTTCTTATTCTAACGCATCAATTCTCTGTTGGTTGTTATTATTTTTTTGTTCTGTGTGTAGTTTCTGCAAGGAGTGGAATACACGGTTTGCAAGCAGAAAAAAGATGACAAAACCTGCGGCAGCACCTCCGAGTTGAATGCCTTTGCTTTCCCATATTCCAGTAGAAGAAAGCAGACCATAGAGTATCACTGCAGCTAATAGGCTTGAGACAAAAATTAGGGTGTATGCCGAGATAGGGTTGATGCTTGCAGCGTTGGAATTGTTCATGCGCGTAATGTCCTTTTGGCGGCTTGATGGTGAGTTAAGAGGTTCCCCATGGAGAGTGATTAATTGCAACAGCAAAAATATAGCAGAAGGTCGCAATGGCCAACAAACTAAACAGTAGTCGTATACCTTTAGTTTTTCCACGTTTAATAGCAACAGTACCAGTGCCAATATAAACAAGTAGCGCAAAAAATTTAGCTGTGAGCCAATCATTAGTGAATGGAAATTGATGACTCGCGTTCATGAGGTAAATTGCACAGGCTAGCAGTAGTGCATCATTGATGTGTGGGATTGTTTTAGCCCATGATTTTTGTAGCTGTTGAGATTCTATGACTTTTTCCTATGGTTTTTTCAATAGGGCTTCACGTAAGAGGGATGCTTTTTCCTGTATAGCCTGGGAGTGTGTTGGCCCCATTCTTAATAGTTGTTTCTGTATAGGTGTCAGTGCCTCCAGTTTAGGGTCTGCATACTTGTATTGCACTGAATCTCTTG
>JALQUJ010000006.1 GCA_023263825.1 Porticoccus sp. | reverse complement strand
TGCTAAGGCCTTGGAAGCACTGGTTCCAGTGGAGCTGGAATCTCTGGGTATCAACAAGCAAACCTATGCGCTGTTTACCAATGATCAGGGCGGAATTCTAGATGACTTGATGATTGTCCGTTGGGCTGAAGATTGTTTTTTTCTGGTGGTCAATGCGGCCTGTAAAGAACAGGACCTCGAGCATCTGAGAAATAACTTGCCAGGCTTTGATATCGATTATCTGGAAGGGCGCGGCCTGTTGGCACTTCAGGGGCCTGCAGCTGTTGATGTTATGGCGCAGCTTGCGCCGGAGTCCCGTGATCTGGTGTTTATGACTGGAGCCAGAGCCACATTGGCGGGAGTGGATTGCTATATCACCCGTTCCGGTTATACCGGAGAAGATGGTTTTGAAATTTCAGTGCCTGCTGAGTCGGCCGAACTACTGGCACGTAAACTGTTGTCCTTTGACCAGGTAAAAGCCATTGGGTTAGGTGCCCGGGACTCCCTTCGTTTAGAAGCGGGTCTTTGCTTGTATGGCCATGACCTCGATACCGATACCACACCGATTCAGGGCTCATTGTTATGGAGTATCAGTAAATCCCGTCGTGCCGATGGTGAAAAAGCCGGAGGTTTCCCCGGTGCCGAAGTTATTTTTAACGAGAAAGAAAATGGTCCGGCCCGCAAGCGTATAGGTTTGAAAATAGAAGGGAAGGCACCGGTTCGTGAAGGAGCAGAGCTAGTTAATGCCGAGGGTGTTCAAGTGGGGGTGGTGACCAGTGGTGGTTTTGGCCCAACCATGGATGCACCAGTGGCTATGGGATATGTGGCCACTGAATACGCTGTCATTGGTACCGAGTTAAATGCCATGGTTCGTGGTAAGCCGCGTCAGGTGACAGTAGCAAAAATGCCGTTTGTGCCACAAAGGTACTATCGAGGGTAAAGTTATAAATTTTTTGTAATGACTGCATTTAGCTTGATTAAAAATAACGAATTTATAGAGATTAAAGAACGCATGAAACCACTGGCAGAGCTCACTAACAGTAATGAATTTATTCGCCGTCATATCGGTCCTTCCAAATCGGATCAGCAGGCGATGCTGCAAAGTCTTGGCTATGACAATATGGCTGATTTTATTGGTGCAGTAATACCAGACAATATTCGTTCAGATAGCGCATTAGCATTGGGTTCTGCTACCACAGAGCAGCATGCTTTGGCAGAGTTGCGTGAACTAGCCAGCCAGAATCAGGTGTTCAAAAACTACATTGGCCAGGGTTATTACAATTGCATTACACCCAATGTAATTTTGCGAAATGTATTGGAAAATCCGGCCTGGTACACGGCCTATACACCCTATCAACCGGAGATTTCTCAGGGGCGTTTGGAAGCACTGTTAAATTTCCAGACTATGATTACCGATCTGACAGGTATGGACTTAGCCAGTGCATCGTTGCTGGATGAGGGCACTGCGGCAGCAGAAGCCATGACACTGTGTCAGCGTATGTCAAAATCCAAGGGCAAAGTATTTTTTGTTGATCAGCATTGCTTGCCACAAACCATTGAAGTAGTGGAAACCCGTGCCGAACCTATGGGGTTGGAAGTGGTGGTGGGTCATCCCTCGGACATGAGCAACCATGATTGCTTTGGCGTGCTACTGCAATACCCCGGTGTTGATGGTGCCATTCGTGATTTTTCCGCCGTTGTTGAGACAGCTCACCAGCAGAAAGCGTTGGTCGTGATGGCTGCGGATATTCTTAGCTTGGTGCTGTTAAAAAGCCCGGCTGAATTGGGTGCCGATGTAGCTATTGGCTGTACCCAGCGTTTTGGCGTGCCACTGGGTTTTGGTGGCCCACATGCCGCTTATATGGCTACTCGTGATGCCTTTAAGCGTTCATTGCCTGGTCGTTTGGTGGGTATATCTCTGGATAGTCGTGGTCAGCCAGCCTATCGCTTAGCCTTGCAGACCCGGGAGCAACATATTCGCCGCGAAAAGGCGACCAGTAATATTTGTACCGCCCAAGTTTTACTAGCAGTGATGGCTAGTATGTATGCCGTTTACCATGGACCAAATGGCCTGAAACGTATTGCTGAAAGAGTTCATTGCCTTACGGCTATCCTGGCCATGGGTCTGGAACAGTTGGGTTTCAAACCAGTGAATAACAGCTTCTTTGATACCCTGACGATTGCCACAGGTGATAACACGGCGAGAATCCATCAGCAGGCTGCTACCCAGGGTATTAACTTGAGAACCATTGGTGACAATCATGTGGGTATTTCTCTGGATGAAACGACTAGCGCTGAAGATGTCGAAGCCCTGTGGAGCTTATTTGATATAAACAGTTTTGATGCTGACAGTTCTTTGAAGGTAGCCGATCTGGAATCAAAAGCTGCCAGTGGTTTGCCAGACAACTTCATGCGTACCGGTGATGTGCTTAATCACCCAGCATTCAACCGCTACCATTCCGAAACCGAAATGCTGCGCTACCTGCGCAAGCTATCGGATAAGGATATAGCGCTAGATCGAGCCATGATTCCCCTCGGTTCCTGCACCATGAAGCTAAATGCCACTGCAGAAATGCTACCGGTAACATGGCCGGAGTTTTCCAACATTCATCCCTTTGCACCGAAAGATCAGACAGAGGGTTATGTGGAGATGATTGAGCAGGTGGAATCCATGCTCTGTGCAGCCACCGGTTACGATGCCGTCTCACTACAACCCAATGCAGGTTCCCAGGGTGAGTACGCTGGGTTACTGGCTATTCGCGCTTATCATGAAAGTCGCGGCGATTCTCACCGTGATATATGTCTGATCCCCAGTTCAGCCCACGGTACTAACCCGGCCTCAGCACAAATGTGTGGTATGAGAGTTGTTGTCACACCCTGTGATGATCAGGGCAATGTGGACCTTGATGATCTGAGATCCAAAGCAGAGCAGCACAGTGAAAATCTGGCGGCTATTATGGTGACCTACCCCTCCACTCATGGTGTGTTTGAAGAGGGTATTACTGAAGTCTGTGATATTATCCACCAGCACGGTGGCCAGGTGTATATCGACGGCGCCAACCTCAATGCCATGGTGGGTCTCTGTCAGCCGGGCAAGTTTGGCGGTGATGTCTCTCACCTGAATTTACATAAAACATTCTGTATTCCACACGGTGGTGGTGGCCCCGGTGTTGGCCCGGTAGCCGTGCGCGAGCATTTGGCGGATTACCTCCCTGGGCACAATGACCAGAATAATCGCTCCGATAAAAAGCCAGCAGTTGGTGCAGTATCCGCAGCCCCCTGGGGTAGTGCCAGTATCCTGCCTATTACCTGGATGTACATCAAAATGATGGGTGCTGAGGGTTTGAAGCAAGCAACCGAAGCGGCGATTCTTAATGCCAACTATATGGCGGAGCGGCTCAAAGGCGCTTACCCCATTTTGTACACAGGATCTCATGACCGGGTGGCCCACGAATGTATCGTGGATTTGAGAGCCATCAAAGATGATTCCGGTGTGACAGTGGACGATGTGGCCAAGCGCCTAATAGACTTTGGCTTCCATGCACCCACCATGTCTTTCCCCGTTCCCGGCACATTGATGATTGAGCCTACCGAGAGTGAATCCAAAGAAGAACTGGATCGTTTCTGCGATGCCATGTTGCAAATTCGTGAGGAAATTACAGCCGTTGAAAATGGCGACTACCCATTGGACGATAACCCCCTTTGCCATGCACCTCATACTGCCGATGTAGTGATGGCGGATGACTGGGGCAGAAGTTATTCCCGGGAATTGGCCGCTTATCCTCTGGAGTCACTAAGGGAAACTAAATATTGGTCCCCTGTAGGCCGGATTGATAATGTTTACGGTGATCGAAATTTAGTGTGTGCTTGTGTACCGCTTTCTGACTATGAATAAATTTTTCTCTGACATGAGAAAAAAGTAAATAATTTTTAAAAATTTGCATGCGAATTTATGAATCCTCTTTATAAAATCTATGGATTAATTTTGGGATAAGTTAATCACAGGTTTGTTATTATCATTTGTCTTTTAATAATATTGAGTTAATAGAGTGCTTATATAATTGCCAAGTTGAGTTTATCAAGAGGACTTTCTGTTCCAGCATAATGTTGTCCTAAAACATGGGTGTAAATCTGTGTAGTTTTTACATCATTAACAAGTCCAATGCATCGTGCTGCATTAGAAAGTGAGGGTGCCAGACATACAGCACTGACTAATATCTTTACTGGTCGTCCGGCCCGCGCCATTGTCAACTTAGCCATGAAAGAACTCGGTCCAATCCATTATGGTATTCCGGAATTTCCCCTGGTGGCTAGTGCTATCACGCCACTACGAACTATTATGTAAGCTCAAGGATCTGGTGATTTTTCACCCCTTTGGGCAGGACAGAATGTGACGGGGTGTAAGGCAGTTTCTGCTGCGGAATTAACCTACGAATTAGCCTCTAATTTGTAATTTATTCGGTATTGTTTGTCAGAAATATTCTTTTTTATAGTGAGTTAAATAGTGCTTTAAAGTAGCACTATAAGACAGTGCGTTATAATATTTTTTTGATCCCTGGGTTTTATATTTAATAGCAGGGTTGATACGTTTAAAGGGGTAGGTATAAATATGAAACTTGAATCATTAGCGTTGCACCATGGGTATGAGTCAGAAGCTACAACAAAGGCAGCGGCAGTGCCTATTTATCAAACGACTTCTTATACCTTTGATGATACCCAGCATGGAGCAGACCTTTTTGATTTGAAAGTCCCCGGAAATATTTATACCCGGATTATGAATCCTACCACTGATGTTTTGGAGCAACGGGTAGCAGCCATGGAAGGGGGTGTTGGTGCTTTAGTTGTTTCATCGGGTATGGCGGCGATTACCTATGCCATCCAGTGTATTTGTTCTGTTGGTGATAACATTGTCAGTACCAGCCAGCTTTATGGGGGTACCTATAATCTGTTTGCCCATACGCTACCGAATCAGGGTATTGACGCACGAATGGTGTCTGGTGACGATTTTAATGCCTTGGAAGAAGCCATCGATGAAAATACCAAATTAGTATTTTGTGAGTCCATTGGTAACCCCGCAGGTAATATTGTTGATATTGAGAAATTTGCGGAAATTGCCCATAAGCATGGTGTTCCATTGGTAGTTGATAACACCGTAGCGACACCATTTTTGTGCCGTCCCTTTGAGTTGGGGGCTGATATTGTTATTCATTCTCTGACTAAATATATTGGCGGCCATGGCACTTCTATCGGTGGTGTTATTGTTGATTCTGGGAAATTTGATTGGGTGGCAAATAAGGAACGGTTCCCAATTTTAAATGAACCTGATCCGTCTTATCACGGTGTGGTCTATACCGAAGCATTGGGGCCTGCTGCCTATATTGGTCGTTGCCGTGTGGTACCACTTCGTAATACGGGTGCTGCAATTTCTCCTACCAATTCATTCCAAATCTTACAGGGATTGGAAACACTGTGTCTTCGTATGGAGCGGCACTGTGAAAATGCCGAAAAGTTGGCAGCTTTCCTACAAAATCACGAAAAAGTGTCCTGGGTAAATTATGCCGCACTACCCGATAGCCCCTATCACCAAACCTGCCAAAGAATTACGGGTGGAAAAGCATCAGGTATTCTGAGTTTTGGCATAAAAGGCGGGGTCGGTAAAGAATCTGGTGCACAATTTATTGATGCCCTAGAAATGATTTTAAGGCTGGTCAATATAGGTGATGCCAAGTCACTAGCCTGCCATCCAGCCTCAACGACTCACCGACAATTAAATGATGAGGAATTGGCAGCAGCGGGTGTGAGTGCAGACCTGGTACGTATTTCTGTGGGTATCGAAAATATTGAGGATATTATCGCCGATGTCAGTCAGGCTCTCGATGCGGTTAAATAATTATTTGTCTAACAGGGATCAATGAATCGCTCCCTAATTAATTTATCCAAATATTAATTAGGGTTTTTCCAAGAAACTGTGAACAATTTTATTAAAGGTTTCCGGTTTTTCTGCGTGTAGCCAGTGCCCGGTGTTAGCAATCATTTTTAATTGTGCTTTAGGAAAAAGTCGTAACACCTCGTCACGGTGTTTGTCCTGGATGTAGGCTGAATCTTCTCCTTTTATAAACAGAGTGGGGCCAGAAAAGGGCTCTCCAGTGGGCGCCAGTGTCAGGGTGTCATAGTAATTGCCAATAATGCCTTCCATATAGAGTCGAAGTCCAAATTGGCCGTCTTCTTCACGCACCAGATTTTTCAGCAGAAAGGCCCGTACGGAATTTTCTTCTACATAGGTTGCCAGAAGTTCATCAGCTTCCCTGCGTGATGTTGGACGTGCTTCGGTCAGTGCTTGTAGGCCTTCCAGAACACCGCCGTGGCGATCGGGCTTGTAGGTCACGGGGGCGATATCGGCGGCGATCAGTTTATTGACGCGGTCGGGGTAATTCATTGCAATTTGCATGGCAATTTTCCCACCCATGGAATGGCCTAGAAGGTCGGCTTCCTGTAGGCACTGATCATCCATTAACTCAATAATATCTTCTGCCATACTGGGGTAGTCCATCACCAGACTGTGTGGTGATTCGCCATGATTCCGGAGGTCAACAGAGATAACTTTATAAAGGTCTGTGAGCGCTCGACCCACTACTCCCAAATTACTCAGGGAGCCAAACATACCGTGCATTAATATGACCGGTAGACCTTCACCTTGAATGGAATAATTTAATTTCACAATAACAAAGCTTTTTTGGTTAGTGTTGGAAACCATTATACGTTGCTTTATTGGCGACGGATGCAGCCTGGTAAACTACAGAGCATCTCAAATAATAACTTAGCTGCAAGTAATGCGGTATTCCCAGTGTTGTCGTTGGGTGGGGATACTTCCACTAAGTCACCACCAATAATATTTAGTCCATAACAACCTCGAATAATTTCCAGTGCTTGAATACTCGTTATCGATGTTCATATGACTGCACCTTACCGAATTTTGCAAGCTGCTCAGCCTTGCTTTAAGAAACTCCATGCCCAGGATCAGGAGCAAGGGCTTGAGGTATTTCGTAAGGTGGTGAATATCTCATCCGTATCAGGGCTCAGTGGTAATCCCGGCCAGTTGGCTTATGCCGCAGCAAAAGCGGGAGTGGTGGGAATGACTAAAACTCTTTGTAAAGAATGGGGCCGTTATAAAGTAAATGTGAATACCGTAGCTTTTGGGTTTATTGATACTAGGCTGACCTCAGTTGCCTCTGGTGATTCGACAATCGAGGTTGAGGGCAAAGAAATAAAGGTTGGTGTTAGTGATCAGGTGTTGCAGATGGTTG
>JALQUJ010000131.1 GCA_023263825.1 Porticoccus sp. | reverse complement strand
CATTCGCAATTCCAATTGTTGAACTCGGCAGCCTGCGGGAACTTCCCTACCTGCTCATGTGTGGGTTAGTTATTGGTTTGGCTGCATCAGCTATGCTTTTGCTTTTTCGGTTCACCAAGAAATTTAATGAGCGCCCTGTATTTCTTCGTATGCTATTTGCCGGTGTACTGTGTGGTTTGGTCGCCCTTGTTTTGCCACAGATCCAGGGAGTTGGCTATGACACAGTAGAACAAGCCCTGCTTGGCGAAATGGGGGTGACATTACTGATCATGATCGTCATTGCCAAAATTATTGTTACAACGGTTTCCATTGGGCTTGGCGTACCGGGTGGTATTATTGGCCCGAACTTTGTGATTGGTGCATGTCTTGGTGGTTGCCTGGGCATTATCGGCGGTATTTTTAATCCAGATCATTCGTCCTCAGGCTTCTATGCCATTCTTGGCATGGGAGCAATGATGGGGGCCGTATTAAATACTCCGTTAGCTGCACTAATTGCTGTCCTGGAACTCACATTTAACCCCAACATTCTTCTCCCCAGCATGCTGGTAATTGTTATAGCCAACATTACTTGTCGCATGCTGACAAAACAAAGTGGCATATTTGCCATGGACCGTGACCTCACCAGTTACAGTTCACCGGTATTTCAAATGCTCAGCCGCTCTGGTGTTACCAGTTTGATGAAAAATAACTTTAATCATCACTCACGTTATCTGCCCTTGAAAATGGTTGAATCATTATTGGAAAACAAACCCGACTGGATTGTAATTGAAGACCCGGGTGAATCTAAATTTATTCTCAAACCTGCTGACTTGGCGCTGCACCTTGAACAATTAAAATTGGATTTAACCGAAGAAAATCAAACCATTGATTTACGTGAAATACCTGGAGAACGGTGGCGATTATTTCCAATCCACTCACGTGCCACACTGCAAGAAGCACAGCTCACCCTGCGACAAAATAATGGCCACGCTTTATTTATAAGCATGCCTGCAGCACCTTTGATGACAGAAGTCGCAGGTATTATTACCCAACAGGATATCGATAATTTCTACCAATAGTTTCTATCAATAAACAGGAAAAGACGCATCGGTTTTTATTGCGGACTATCAATCAAATCCAGACCGGATTAACATCAACACAGACAAAAAAGACGACATAAAAAGTAAAAGGCAAATAAAATCATTATGGGTTGGATAAAAGAAATTTTAATCAATGGGCAAAGCTGGATTACTGCATTCCACATTATTGCTGTAGTTTGCTGGTTTGCTGCTCTCTTTTATTTGCCAAGACTGTTCGTTTACCATGCCATGTCTGATGACGAAATCAGTAACGAACGCTTTAAAGTGATGGAGCGAAAGCTCTACCGTGGTATAGCCACCCCCTCCATGATTGCTACCGTTGCCTTAGGCATTGCACTGTTTAGTATTTACCCCGATTACTTTCGCAGCGCTGCCTGGTTCCATATAAAAGTAGCTCTGGTTATTTTATTAATCGCCTATCACTACACCTGCTTTTATTTGTTGAAACAATTTCGCGATGACAAAAATACCCGCAGCCATGTTTTTTACCGTTGGTTTAACGAAGTACCCGTCATCATGCTGATAGGCATTGTTATCATGGTTGTCGTCAAACCATTCTAAAGCCCTATAAAAAACGCCTGAACAAATAAGTAATATGGCAAACAAAGCCGGCTTTTCCTAAACTTTTAATATAGATAATGTTTAGGCAGATACGGCCCCATGCATTTTAATACTCGCACTCATGCCGGCAAGTTACTGGCAAAAACTCTGGCGAAATTTCTCACTAAAAAATATCCGGATATGGATGCCGTTATCTATGCGCTTCCCCGTGGTGATGTTCCTCTTGGATTTGAAATAGCCCTCGCGCTCGACATGCCTTTAGATCTAATTATTCCAAGAAAAATGGCCATCCTCTTAACCCTGAATATGCCATTGGAGCAGAAACAGAAAATGGAGATACGGTCCGCAATGAGGTCGAACTACCAAAACTCGACCCAGACTGGTTTGAACAGGAACTCAAAGAAGAAATGGCTGAAGCAAAACGCCGAAGGTAATGCTATCTCAGTGGGCGAAAACCTGTTGCCGCAAAAGGTCTGTTAGCCATTCTGGTAGATGATGGCATTGCTACAGGGCTGACCATGCGTGCAGCAATTCGTGACCTTAAAAATCGACAACCGGATAACATCATTGTTACCGTTCCCGTTGTCTCAAGCGACACCGTCAAACTATTAAATAATGAAGTGGACGACATTGTTGCCATGCAAATAGACCCCCCAGTTCCAAGGATCTGTAGGTAGCTACTACCAGTATTTTCACTAGCTTTCTGACGAAGAAGTCATACATCTACTCAACCAGCTGGATAAGAACAACAAACCCTCACATTAATATTTTTATAGTGAGCCTGAGAAAAACTCTCAAAACCCGCTGCCAGGTTGTGCCAAATATTCAAGCTCTTCCGGCGTAGATTCCCGATCCAAAATTGGATTTCGATGGGGAAAGCGGCCAAACTGCTCTATCACATCAGCATGCTGTTTTGCATAATCAGCAAAACCAGAAAAGGTTTCCTTGTGAGCCACTGGAACAATTTCTAACAACTGCTGAAACTGCCACAAACACCGGTGCTGCATACCCAAATCTTCGGCATGCTCCATAGGCAAATAGAAAAAACCCGTTCAATGGGCCTCAATTGTTTATCAAGCCCGGCACTGATACCAGACAAACACCAATTTAGCGCCAACTGATCTGAAGCAAAAGCCATCGGTGTATCCCGGTAAATATTTCGTGAAAATTGATCCAAAGTAATAATTGCTGCCAAGCGACTCTCTGGAAATTGCAGCCAATAACGATTGCCGCCATTCACTAACAACTGTAAAACTGACTCAAATTGCTCTCGGATCTCTGCATCTACTACTGCAGATTTTCTCCACCAAAGTGCTGATTTTTCCTCTGCACAAACTACATCATCGCCGGCATCACCAAACCAATAATTTAATATTGGGTCCCACGTTGGTTGCCCATTATTCATAACCTCTCACCTTAACCCTTGGCATCAATTATTTTTATCAAGGATAATAGCGCCCTTCATTGCCCAATTTTTAATTTTCCAACTCTTAATTATCAAAGAACAGAGTCAGATTAAACCCATGCACAAATTCACACAACAGTCCACTCAACGATCTCAGCAACTTTTTCAAGCCGCACAACAACACGTTCCTGGAGGCGTTAACTCACCTGTAAGAGCCTTTAAAGCTGTGGGAGGCACACCAATATTTTTTGACCGCGCTGAAAAAGCTTACCTATTTGATGCCGATGGAAACCGCTATGTAGATTACGTTCAATCCTGGGGTCCGATGATACTAGGGCACAATCATCCTGATGTTATAACAGCAGTTAAAACTCAACTCGATAAGGGCATGACCTTTGGCGCACCCACCGAATTGGAAATTGAATTGGCAGACAAGCTCTGTGACACCGTCCCTGGTATGGATATGGTACGCATGGTCAGCTCTGGAACCGAAGCCACCATGAGTGCCATTCGATTAGCCCGTGGTTTTACCGGCCGCGACAAAATCATCAAGTTTGAAGGTTGCTATCACGGCCACTCAGACTCACTATTAATTAAAGCGGGTTCTGGTGCTTTAACATTAGGGGTACCCAGTTCACCCGGCGTTCCCCCCTCACTGGCAGACCACACCGTTACCCTGACCTATAACGATATCGGCAGCGTGAAAAAGGCCTTTACTAAAATTGGT
>JALQUJ010000102.1 GCA_023263825.1 Porticoccus sp. | reverse complement strand
CAGGGGCAACAAATATTGGGGTGAATAGTAACGATACAGCATGGATCCAATCAGTGATTTCTTCGAAACAAACCAGTGCACAACGGAAATCAAAACACTCAAGATGAATCAGCAAAAACTCAGGCAGGAAAAGTAGAGGGAATAGCCAATCGAAGAAATTTGAAAATAGTTTTTGCCCTAAAACTTCGAGTAACCATTCAACTAGTCAGTCGAAAACTCAAAAAGGATCTGGGGTTCAAATTACATGAAATAAAGCGTCTAGGTACAACCAGTTGATAGGGTCATGTAACCCCACCATGTTGTATCAAACCCAGCAGTGTCTTAACAACCGTAGTAACAAACAACTTTTGAAGAATAACAGGGATACGAATAAAGTATGTCCGGTTTCCAATAATGTATGGACTACCAAAAATGAAACGAATGATCCGATTTGAGCTTTTAGCCTAAATAAGAACATCAATATTAATACAGGGAAAAAGATGGAAAAGAAACGGAAGCAGAATTCTAAAAGAAGCACGTCCAAAACTAAAACTTCATCCGGGAACCGTTCTTTGAGTAAATCAGGGTTAGTCGACCACTCAAAATCTGTAAATGGGAAAAGACATAAAACAAACCATGAATACCAAGACTAAAAACTGTCTTACCTTCAGCATAAGTAATTACTCCTAACGATTACTATTTATTGTCTTTTTTTGTAATTAATTTTTTACCTGCCAAACATTCAATAGCTCTTTAGCTTTCTTAATATCAAAAAAATGGTAGCTAACGTATCAACAAGTTTCACTGAGACCAATAATTCTATAAAAAATTCCAGCGGTTTTACTCCCGTTAAACTGGATCATTTTTGCAGTGAACTCTAACGAACAACAAGTACAGAAACTGGTGAAAAAAGGGCAATTTTATGGCTTAAAGTGCCCACCCCAGATATCTCTTTATTATTACCATCTACATTGAAAGTACGTGACGTCATCACAATCAGATCAATTTCTTTTTCCTGGCAAAAACCAAGAATCTCTTGCGCTCTCTTACCGACCAAAATTGTTTTATTTACAAGTGTTTGAGGGTACTCTGCTTGAAACTTTTGCTGCCAGTCGGTCAATTTCTGACTTGCCTCCTCTCCCAACCTCGAATAAAAACCTTCTGTTTCTCCATCGGGTTCACCACCCATTTTCTCAACAACATGTAATAGTTTAATATGTCCTGATTTTTGTGAGGCAAGCTCTTATGCTGTCCAAATTGAATTTTCGCTCTTATCTGCTAAATCAGTAGGTACCAAGATATTTTTATACATAATAAACCTTGTTCTTTAAGTCATTAATAAACGAGCCAATTAACTAAAAGAATAGCCATTGAAACCTTGATATTCAATATGGCGCCAAAAAATCAATTAACAACCATAGACTTTGGTCAACTAGTAATTTGCAGTCATCACAAGTAGGTTTACTTTTAGCAAGTAGTTTCAACGTAATATTTCTGATGTGGTAATTAAAGAACCCGGAGACTCGAACAATGAAAGCTGTCGTATTAACAGAACCTAAAGGTCCTGAACATTTACAAATACTGGAAGTCGACACACCTCAACCAAAACCTGGAGAGGTAAGAATCTGCTTGCAAACATCCGCTTTGAATCGGCGTGACTACTGGATCACTCTGGGCAAATATCCAGGCATGGAATTACCCTGTATTGCTGGATCTGATGGTGCCGGCATCATAGAAGAAGTTGGAAGTGGTGTAGATCCTAATTTAATTGGCCAAGAGGTCGTGCTTTACCCTGCAAGAGACTGGGGTGAGAGTGAGGCGCGTTATGGGCCAAACTTTAGAGTACTTGGGATGCCAGACCAAGGAACTTTTGCCGAATATATCTGTACTCCGGCAACAGATGTTTACCCAAAACCCAAGCATTTAAGCTGGGAACAAGCTGCAGCAGTCCCTCTTGCTGGGCTAACAGCTTGGCGATCAGTCGTTACCCATGCGGATGTTTCGCTGGGCGATAAGGTCTTAGTTACAGGCGCAGGTAGTGGTGTTTCCACTTTTGCCATTTTATGGTGCCTAAACTTGGGGGCAGAAGTTTATGTCACCAGCAGCAGTAAGGAAAAAATTGATGCCGCCAAATTACTAGGTGTAAATGCAGGTGAAAATTACAAAGATCCCGAGTGTTATAAAAAGCTAAAAACACTCTCAGGCGGATTCAACGCCGTTATTGATAGCGCAGGAGGCGACGCCCTAAACAGCATTCTGGACACGCTATTACCTGCCGGGCGATATGTCTTTTTTGGTGCTACTCTGGGAAATGCCAGCAAAGGACTTTCAATGGGCAAACTCTTCTTTAATCACACACGTATTCAGGGAACAACGATGGGGAGTAATGCAGAATTTGGTGCCATGTTGAATTTTCTAAACGAGAAAAAAATAGTCCCCGTAGTCGATTCAATATTACCCTTATCTGAAGCCATAAAAGCCCATAAACTTATGGAAACTTTTGGCCATACTGGAAAAATCGTACTTAAAAATACACTTTAAAATACTTACTATAAAACACTACCTTGTTAATTTATTCTCTATCGTTTTCAAAAACAGTAACATAGCCCTGATACCGTCATAGAAACAGAACTAATCGCAGGAATCAGGGCTATGGCTTCAACCCGCGGACAATTTTCATCTAAATCCGGCTTTATATTGGCAGCATCGGGGTCCGCTGTGGGGTTAGGCAATATCTGGGGGTTTCCAACCAATGCTGCAGAAAATGGTGGCGGAGCCTTTGTTCTCATCTACTTCGTTTTAGCATTTTGCCTTGCTTACCCTGCACTTATGGCTGAGCTGATTATTGGGCGCCATGCAAAATCCAATATGGCCAATGCACTGCAAAAAATTTCCAATGGAAAAATATCAAAAAATATAGGTAGGCTAACTGGGTTTTATGCCATTACAACTGCCACCCTGATTTTAAGCTTTTACGGTATTGTGGCAGGCTGGATGCTTGCTTACTTACTTGAACCACTATCAACAACAGTGGGCCTTACATCTACTTCTACCTGGCTTACGGAATTTAGTCGATCAAGAAATTTACTGTTTAGTGGATTATTTATAGCACTTACAACCATAGTTATAAGAGCTGGAGTTGAGCAAGGCATAGAGAAATGGTCATGTCGTTTAATGCCATCTATGTTGGCGCTTATGATGGCACTCATTATTTATGTCATGTTACAAGAAGGTGCCCTAGAAGGACTTAAGCTGTATCTGATACCCGATTTTAACCAAATCAGTGATCCAAAATTAATTGCCAGTGCTCTAGGGCAGGCCTTTTTTTCACTGTCTCTGGGTGTGGGCACAATGTTGATCTATGGCTCTTATCTAAGCCCAAACGAGAACCTGACAACCATGGGAGCTATTGTTACATTGGTGGATTCATCTATTGCCTTTCTTGCCGGGTTACTAGTAATACCAGCAATATTCGTGGCGCAACAGAAAGGTTTAACCATATACAATGAAACCGGGCATTTGATGGCCGGACCAGACTTAATATTCCAAACCCTGCCTTCTCTTTTTCAAGGAATGGAGGCTGCCGGGCTTGTGATTAGCTTGGTTTTCTTTAGCCTCATGACCATTGCAGCACTGACATCTTCCATCTCAATGCTGGAAGTCCCCGTTTCCTACGCCATAGAAAACCATAATCTTCATCGACACAAAGCAGCTTGGCTAATAGGCACAATAACCTTTGTAATTAGCTCATTTATTATTATGAATTTTGATCCATTATTTGGTTTGGTTATTACTTTAACAACAGAATATAGCCAACCGCTGCTAGGCTTTATGATGTGTATCTTTGCTACGTGGGTGTGGCATCGTGATCAAATTCTTAGTGAAATTCGCAATGGCCACCCCCGAATAGAAGTATCACTCTTTTGGAAAGTATGGCCAGGCTATGTACGTTACTGCTGTCCACTGCTTATATTGATCATGCTTGCTCAAACGATTATTAACCATTAAAAAACTACGGTTAAAGCTTAAACTAGCACACGATTGGTAATTATAATAAGCGAGAATTTTTGGAAAATTGACTGCGCAAAAACTCCATTTGGTCATCTAATATACGCCGAGAATTAATCAGTGCTAAATATTCCGCATTATTTGGTCGATACGGTAAAGCGACTAAATCCATTCTAATTTCTTCAAGCAAAAAATTAGACTTATATTGGTTACAGCGACGACAAGCTGCCACAACATTTTCCCACCTATCACTCCCGCCCCTGGAAGTTGGAACAATATGGTCACGAGTTAATAACGATGATGGAAATTCTTTCGCACAGTACATACACAAGTAGCCATCACGAGCAAACAACGCCGGATTACTTAGGGGATAATTTCTTCTTGGCCTCGCAAGGTGTTCACCACTACATGCAATAATACTAGGTAAAATTACCTGCGATTGAACTCCATCAGCTCTGGAATAACCGCCCTTCACCCTTTTAACTTCATCACCCAGGGTCCAAGCTACAATCTCTCGGGCATACAAACAGACAGCATCCTGCCAGTCCAACCATTCAATGGGCTGGCCTGCCGTATTCAGACGTAGAATTCTAGGCTGCATGGCTTTCTACCCCAGTACATGTCTTCATATCGGTAACCTGTCTTAAAAGAATAAATTGGATACAACTACTCGTTAGACAACATAAACACCGGAAAGATAATCTTGAAAAACAGATGCCCCAGAAAAGCAAAAACCCCATCAATGTTAATTGATGAGGTCTAAATACCTGAGGGGTAGTGATTGCGCTCCCAAACATTTTCGTATGCCTGAGACATTTTGAATACTGAGTCACTATTCTTGTAAGAATAAATAGTTTTGGAGTAACAAATGGCGCTAGTATTTTTAAATACAGTTTGTTGAAAGCGTATGCTTTGAAGGCGTTCCCCCTAAAAGAATTTCCCCTAAAACAGCTTCTAACCCCATAATAACTGGGAACAAGCAACTGTCAACAAAAATAAAAAGGGAAAAATAAAGCCCTGATACATAAATGCATCAGGGCTTCAAGGCAGTATAGGAAATTGCTTTCCAAGCGTTGTGCAAAAGAACTCAACATCCTTGTTCTTCCATGTAACTACACCTCCATGTGCAGTAGCATCCTTGCCATATCAACTATCCGCCTTTTGCCTCCAAGTAACTATTGGCCTTTTTCTGCTTTTAATGTAGGAAATCTCCTACATTGGATCAACTCAGAAAAAGGCTTTGTATAAATTGACCCTATACCGCTGCTCAGTTAGTGTTGCACCTTGGTTTTTGGAGGAATTTACAGTGGCCGCTCGCAAGAAATCCATTGATTTTGAGAAAAAGCTTAATCAGCTTGAATCACTTGTTAATGATATGGAGAAAGGGACTTTAAGTCTGGAAGATTCACTTGAAGCATTTGAAGAAGGCATCAAGATTACTCGTGAGTGCCAAAAAGCACTCAAAGATGCTGAACTTAAAGTAGAAATGCTAACCAAGGGGTCAGACAAGCCCAAAATTTTTGAACAAGAGTCTTTCGAGCCAGAAAGCGACTAAGAGAATTACTAATGGCAGAACAATCTTTTTCAGATTTTTTGCGGGCTTGCCAACAACGAATCAACAAAAAACTCGATTATTTACTTCCAGCTCCAGAAGATTCTACCTGCTCCTCAAGCCAACTAAAGAGTGCCCTGCGATACAGTGTACTTAACGGCGGAAAACGCATTCGTCCTGTTTTATCCTACGCTGCAGCCGAGGCTTTGGGAGGGATCAACCAAGATACTGATTTGGTTGCCTCTTCAGTGGAATTAATCCATGCCTATTCATTAATCCATGATGACTTACCTGCCATGGATGACGATGATTTACGCCGAGGCAAACCAACCTGTCATATCAAATATGATGAAGCAACGGCTATCCTAGCTGGTGACGCTCTACAGTCACTCGCCTTTGAACAGCTCACTAAATTGCAGCATATCCAACCTGAAACTTCACTTCAGCTAATTGTCTGTCTGGCAAAAGCGGCTGGTGCATACGGCATGGTTGAAGGCCAAGCCATTGATATTTCATCCGTTGATCAAACGCTTAATTTGCAACAATTGGAACATATGCACCATAAAAAAACGGGGGAAATGATTCTGGCCAGTATTACGATGGGAGCCTTATCAACCGGCAATGTGACAACAGATCAGCTTTCTGCCCTGGAAACTTATGGCCGTGCTATAGGGTTAGCTTTTCAAGTACAGGACGACATTCTTGATGTCATCGGCGATACCTCTGTACTTGGAAAACAACAAGGCGCCGACCAAGCCCTGAATAAACCTACCTACACTGCACTACTTGGCCTAGATGGCGCAAAAGAAAAAGCGCAGCAATTACACACCCAAGCCATAAATGCACTTTCCATTTTCAACCATCAAGCCAATCAACTTCGAGCCGTTGCGGACTATATTGTGTCCCGAGATCACTGATTTAACCCAGCGAATAATCAGTATCATTAAATAACACTCACTGAAAAAGCCTCTACCGTCATTTTGGTGTAATATGCAACCCGAATTTCGGATACCAGATACATGGCCAAAACCTTTAACGACATACCGTTGATCCGCCCGGAAACACCGTTACTCGACACCATTGAGAACACCTTTCACCTACGGGAACTAAATGAGGATCAACTACTTGAACTTGCGGATGAGCTGCGCGCTTATCTGCTGTTTAGTGTCGGGAAAAGCGGCGGGCATTTTGGTGCCGGACTTGGCACAATAGAATTAACCATTGCCCTACATTACATTTTAAACACCCCCCATGACCGTCTGGTTTGGGATGTAGGGCACCAGGCCTACCCCCATAAAATCCTGACAGGCCGACGTGACCAAATGCCCACTATCCGCCAAGCAAAGGGGCTTTCTGCATTTCCAAAGCGGGATGAAAGTGAATACGACACCTTTGGTGTTGGGCACTCAAGCACCTCTATTAGTGCCGCTCTTGGTATGGCTCTGGCAGCAGCCATGAATGGTGAAGATAGAAAAACTGTGGCCGTTATCGGTGATGGTGCAATGACAGCAGGCATGGTATTCGAAGCACTCAACCATACGGCTCATACTGATGCCAATTTACTGGTAGTTTTAAACGACAACAACATGTCGATTTCCCATAATGTTGGCGGTCTTGCCACTTATTTCTCAAAGATATGGTCTAGCCGTTTTTACAACACCATTCGCGAAGGCGGGAAAAAAGTACTGCGCTCAGTTCCTACTGCAGCTACTTTCGTACGAAAAACTGAAGAACACCTAAAAGCCATGGTTGCACCAGGCATTGTTTTTGAAGAACTGGGTTTTAACTATATTGGCCCTATTGATGGCCATAACCTGCCCTTATTAGTGCAAACACTTAATAATTTAAAAACGCTGCCCGGCCCTATTTTGCTTCACACCATCACCCAAAAAGGTAAAGGCTTTGCTCCTGCAGAAGCTGACCCTGTGGGATACCATGCCCTAAATAAAATTGAGCCAAAAAATAAACCGAAGGTGGCTGTTTCTCAATCCGCTGCTACCATCACACCTCCCAAGAAAAAATACCAACAGGTATTTGGTGATTGGCTCTGTGATATGGCAGAAAAAGAGCCTCGTCTTGTCGGTATTACACCCGCCATGTGTGAAGGCTCGGGAATGGTAGAATTTTCCAAACGCTTTCCTGAACGTTTTCACGATGTAGCCATTGCAGAGCAACATGCCGTTACCCTGGCTGCAGGATTGGCCTGTGAAGGTATAAAACCTGTTGTTGCCATTTATTCAACTTTTTTACAGCGTGCCTACGACCAACTTATTCACGATGTAGCACTGCAAGATTTAGATGTCATGTTTGGTATCGATCGTGCTGGGCTTGTAGGCGAAGATGGTCCTAGCCATGCAGGTAGTTTTGATCTAACTTATCTTCGCTGTATTCCCAATATGGTGGTGATGACCCCCTCTGATGAAAATGAAACTCGGCAAATGCTCTATACCGGTTTTATTCATAAAGGGCCATCAGCCGTGCGCTACCCAAGAGGTACAGGTCCAGGAGTCACCATAGAAAAAGAGATGACAACACTGCCCATAGGCAAAGGAGTTATCCGTCGGGAAGGCAGCCGAATAGCCATTCTCAACTTTGGTACATTACTGCCCTCAGCGCTTGAAGTAGCAGAGCAACTTAACGCCACTGTCGCCGACATGCGCTTTGTAAAACCCCTGGATACAAGTTTGATCGATAAACTGGCAGCCAAATACGATCTATTAGTCACGCTGGAAGAAAATACAATACAGGGTGGAGCAGGTGCAGCGGTGAGTGAGCACCTAGCCTGTGAAGGTATTGTTGTAGCGGTAATGCATCTCGGCCTTCCCGACCTATTTGTAGACCATGGAAGTCATCAACAACAACTCGCCTCTGCTGGGTTAGATGTGGAAGGCATTCAGCAAGCCATAGAACAACGGCTTGGGGAAATAAAAAATATTCACGGCGCTGCATCCTAAAGAAAAAGCTCTTCTAGCTGCGCTCCCCAGACAAAACATCCATCAGATAAGACTCCCTGCAGATATACAAACCCTTCAACTAAAATCTCGCCCAAATGGTGGCAAATCAGCAAGTAGCTGCTTACCGTAACGTTTGGTAATAAGTCGACGATCTAAAATTGTGACCTGCCCAGTATCTGTTTCTGTACGAATCAGTCTGCCGCAAGCCTGGTGTAACCGCAGGGATGCATCCGGTAGCATTAAATCCATAAATGGGTTACTACCCTGCTGCTCCAACCACTCAGATAAGGTCGAGTAAACGGGGTCATCCGGTACCGCAAAAGGAATTTTGGCAATAATGACATGGCGACAATAATCACCGGGAAAGTCCATACCCTCTGCAAAACTGGCCAAACCAAAGATAGCGCTACCTTCTCCTTGATCAATAGCCTTCTTGTGCCGCCGTACAATTTCCTTATTTCCCCACTGCCCTTGCACTAACACATGATCTAAATGCTCTGCCGGCAACTGCTCACAAACTAAATCCATTTGCCTTCTGGATGAAAACAACACCAAAGAACCTTCATCCCAATCAATCAATTCTGGTATTTTCTCAATCAATACATCTGTATGCCCTCGGGCATCGCTGGGATCAACACCAATATCAGGCACAGACAAAATACCCACTCGAGCAAAATCAAAGGCTCCTTCTACCGCGGTACATTCAGCATACCCGGGCAAGCCACAACGTTGCTGAAAATTACTAAAACTACCTAATGTTCTTAATGTTGCAGAAGTGATCACAGCACCATAGCAACGTTGCCACAAATTAGCCTGAAAGATACCACCAGCATCCGTAGGTGATGCGGATAGTCGAATATCCATATTTCCACCTGCACTTTCCTCCAGGGTCAGCCATCGTGCAGTAGGAGACTTTTTACCTCGACCTGGGTTTTCATCGCCACTGCTTTTACTATCACTCTTACTACCATTCTGTGCATCACCCTGTGAATAGCTCTGCCAAAGTCGTTGCGTACCTTCAACTCGACCTTGCCATACGCCTACCTGCTGAAACAATTGCTCTAAATCGACCCTGGGCAGTGGATAATGAGGTTCATCCATAGCTTCACCGATCTGGTTGGAAAGTGTATCCAGCATGGAAACCAGAGTGCTCAAATGCTCTGAAATGTGCTCAGCCATTTCCCTAACTTCATCACCCGGATCACCACCGGGAAAGCACCAGCGGATGTCTTCACTGGCTCTAAAATTGCTCGTTTCTCTCGTTCCTCTTACCCCCCTCATTCCATTATCAGCATCATGCTGGTCCAGAAATTTTTCAAATAAGGGATAACTAATCCCAAGCAATTTTTCAGATGCACTAGCAATATCGGCAATTTTTTCCAAACGATTCGCCATATCGGGTGTGTTCACTAACAATGGCAATTGCCCTGCAATCAGCTTTTGAATCCGCCCCAACCAACTTATGGTGCTTTTTAAACGACACTGCCCAGAAAAATGATTCAATGCTGTAGCACTAATTCGATGGCCTTCATCAAAGATATAAATGGTATTTTCTGGAGCCGGTAATATAACTCCACCACCCAAAGCAAGGTCCGCCATAACCAAATCGTGGTTAGCAACAATACATTCTGATTCTTCCAATTCATCCCGTGCCTTAAAAAAACAGCACTCGCGGATATAGCGACAACGCCTGCCGGTACATTGCCGGCGGTCCACAGTGAGTGGTTGCCAATCCACATCATCAATAGACTCAGGCCAGCTATCTCGATCTCCCGGCCAATTTTCCTGTTTTAATTCTTTATCCATTGCCCGGTAACTGGCAATAATATGGCTGGCGGGGTTAAAAGTGACTTCATCTTCAAACAAAAATGCACCGCTATCTTTTGCGGTTGCCGTATCCAGGCATTGCTCAAGCCTAAGGGGGCAGAGATAACGGCCACGACCTTTGGCCAGGGCAATGCTGTAACCTTTATTTGAGTTCTGATTTAAAACTTTGCCTGAACCTTTATCGGAACACCAGCCAGCACTTTCCAGCAATGAGGGAATATCTCGATTAACCAGCTGTTCCTGAAGGGCCACTGTTCCGGTTGCCACCACAACCTGCTTGCCCAGCTTTCGCGCGATGGGTAATACCGATAACAAATAGGCAATGGTCTTACCGGTACCGGTACCCGCTTCAACCACACAAATGCCATTATCAGATACCCGATTTCCAGCATCATCTTCTTCAATATCACCCAACCCATTGGAGATGGCGGCGATCATTTGCTTTTGGCCCAAACGAGGGTTTAGTTTATTGCTCGACAGAAATTGTCGATAGCCTTGCTGAATTTCTTCTTTGAGTTCCGAATCAAGCACTGTCAGAAAGGTTCAATTTTTGGCAAATAGGATTAGCATACATACCTAAAACAATGTCACGACACTCGGTGGGGACAACATTCATTCTCTCATCAAATTCACGGGCTACTGCTCCCCAATCACAGCTCAATTCAGCCTTCCATTCATCAACAATTGAATTCACCCCATGCAATTTTTTATAAGCAAGAAAGTTAGTGGGATGAAGGTGATAATTACTGATGACCTGACGATCTACTGCTGTGGCCATATCGTCAGCTGAATCAATATTGGTTGTCAACGGCTCACCAAAAGCCACATGAACGGCCCCTTTTCTACCAACAATACCATTGTAGATACTAAGAAAGTCCTCATGCTCATCTTTCTCATAACTACCTTCCGTTTGTTTTTCATAAAGCTCCATTCCCTTGGCCGCATCCAGCGGGTCAAATTCATAGGAAATCGCAACGGGAACAACATTGAGTTCACGAATAGCATCAGCAAAAGTCTGCTCTTTTTGCTTGCTCAGTGCCAACATCTTTAATAATGCGGGTTCTGTTTTATCCATGCCATCCTTTGCCCGTCCTTCTCGCTGAGCAATCCAGGTAGATGCATTCTCTTCAGTTAGTGAATAGCGAATATAGCGGGATAACTGTATTAACGCCGCCAATTTTTCCCGACTCCCGGCTACTGAACGTTTAACAATAAAGCTTTTATTCACCCGTATCAGATCAGAGGTGAACTCTTTAGTCAGTAAATTATCACCAATGGCAATACGTACGGTATCTCGCCCATCATCATAAAGTGCAACATTTACAAATGCCGGGTCCATAGCAATGTCACGGTGGTTACTGATAAACAGATACGCAGTGTCCTTATTTAGCCTATCCAACCCTGATACCGTCACCTTTGTTCCAATATCGGTCAACAAGTTCTCTAGGTTCACCCTCATGGCATCATGAAGATCCTGCACCGTGCTCATTTTTCTAAAGGCACGTCGTAACGCCCGGGAAATAACCGGGCGTAATAACCAGGGTGCCCAACGAAATATTTTGGGGTATTTGATAGAAAGAAGAGTATCGATAAATTCCCGATTTTCAGATAATCGAGTTAGTACTCCAGGAACCTCATCATCACGATAAGGGCGGATATCATCAAATTCATTCATAATAAATGGGGCAACTTTTTTTCGATCAATGCTAATTTTTCTTTGGGTGACGCCAGGTCAATCAAAGTGCTGATCATTGCATTATCGTTAACAGATACTTTAATTCGGAGACTAATGAGGCACTAAAGATACTGATCAATTAGTCTTGCCATAAAACTAACGTGGATTATACCAAAGTACTTCAGAGGCATATTTATCCACCAAGTGGGTCACATCCAAAATCATGGCAAACAGTGCCATACGAACGAGTAAACCGTTATCTGTCTGGCGGAAAATAGCTAAATTAGGGTTATTATCCAAATCACTGTCCAACTCATTGGCCTCTGCTCGGGAATCTCTAGGTAGTGGATGCATGATCACGGTATTTGGCTCGCAATTCGACGTGTAAATTGCCTGATTTAGGCGAAACTTCCCTCGATATAGATCAGCCTCATCTTTGCTGGAAAACCGTTCTTCCTGAATCCTTGTAGAGTAAACAATATCAACATGGGAAATACTGGACTCAATTCTGTCGGACTCCGTAACAGAAATACCCGCCTGACGCATGGACTCAACAATTTCCCCCGGCATCGCCAGCTCTTTTGGAGAAACCAGCTGCACTGACACACTATTGAATAACATCAGAAGCTTGCAAAGAGAGTGCACTGTCCGCCCATGCTTCAAATCACCAATCATGGCGATACGTAAACCATCAAGGCTACGACCCAAGCCTTTTAGTTCTTTCTCTATGGTATAGAGGTCTAGCAATGCTTGGCTGGGGTGCTCATTACTGCCATCACCGCCATTAATCACTGGCACACGACTAGAGCTGGCAAAATCAGCGACGGAACCTGGTTCAGGATGCCTCATACAAATAATATCGCTAAAGCCAGAAAGAACCCGGGCGGTGTCCTGCAAGGATTCACCTTTAGCCAGCGCCGAAGCCTCAAACCCCACAGTTTCCCTTACTTCACCACCTAACAGATTAAAGGCACTACCAAAACTGATTCGCGTTCTGGTGCTGGCTTCAAAAAACATATTGCCAAGAATTGCACCATCTAACACTCTGGTTATTTTCTGACGCTGGGCATAGGGTTCCATTCGGTCAGCAACCCGGAAGATATTGTCGATATCAACCCGCTCAAACTGACTGATCGAAAGAATACTTGTTCCTTTAAACTCCACACTTCCCCCAATTACAGGTTCTTATGAATATGATATGCCGATGCATTCTAGCGGCTTTACCTGGCCTGAACCAGAGCCGCAGAGAGTAATAAAATACAGCTAAACAATTGTCCTAACAGAAAAAGAAGACATTTTTTACTATGACTACAATACCTGCTGCCCCCAGTCTTCCAATGCTCTCAAAATATTTCGATCTCGTTCTGGCAACTCATCCTTGGCAAGTAATTCTTCTATTTCCGCAGAATAAGCATCGAGCGTTAAATAGCCCTCACCGGGATTAGTCAACCTTTGAAAACGAATCTCTTCCCAATCATGACGTTCACTCTCATTTAAACTTTCTGGGTAATTCTTTGCTCGGTATAGAAACAACAATTGCTGATAGCGCTGATCACGAAAATGTAGAGAATCCGATGATAATTCTTCAACAGAAGCCCTCCTAACCTCAGGTAATAATCCCTTATCTATATCATCGAGAAAACCTTCATAAAGTTGACACTCTGGATTATCTGTTGGCTCAAAGGCTTGCCTGGAAAAAACTGTCTCTAATTTTGAAGACACATCATGTTGTTGCAATAAATGCCAATTTTTTTCACATCTTTCTAGGGAGATATCCAAACGTTTAGCCGAGTCAGCATCCAGTAATTTTGGTGTAGCCACAACAGGACATCGATTTAATTGCACACCCTTAAGTGGAATGCGATCGATACCTTCAGGTAATTCTTCAGTACGAGTGAATACGCTTTGTTGAATCTCATCTGCGCTCAGATTCAGTAACGCCTCGGCGTTACCCATCAGGTTAAAACAAATAATGGAATTTTTATTGGTAGGGTGACGAGCCATCGGCATCATTAAAGCAGTGTAACCATTTTCACGTGGCAGCCGACCCGACACATGCAAAAAAGGTTTACGACGATTTAAGTCCACCAATTCTGCTACTTTGCGCTTTAACCGGCACTGATAAATATACTCATACAATTTGGGCTGTTTGGTCATCACCAGCTTTGCCATAGCGATGGTTGCTAAAACATCAGATAACGCATCGTGGGCACTGTCGTGGCTAATATGGTTTGCTTCTGTTAAGCGTTCCAACTTGAAACAAGGTGAACCATTTTCATAGTTAGGCCACTCTATACCCTCCGGCCTCAAGGCCCTGGCTAGTCGCACCATGTCGATAATATCCCAGCGGGAGTTGCCCTGTTTCCACTCCCGGTCATAGGGATCATAAAAATTACGGTAAAGAGTGTATCGTGATACCTCATCATCAAACCTAATACTGTTATACCCGACACCACAGGTACCTGGAGTGGAAAGCTCACGATGTATTTGTTCAATAAATTTATTCTCTGGAAGACCTTTATCTAAAGCAATTTGCGGAGTAATCCCCGTCACGAGGCAGGCCATTGGTGACGGCAAACGATCCAAGGGGGGCTGACAATAAATCGATAGAGGCTCACCAATGATGTCAAGTTTTTCATCGGTGCGAACACCGGCAAACTGGGATGGGCAATCTCGGGAAGGATCTATACCAAACGTCTCGTAGTCATGCCAGTACAGTGTATTTGCCATCATGCTTCCTAGCAGTTATTAGCCTGCCATTTTAAAACGTATAAATTATAAATGGGTAAACCTAAATATATGAGCCAAAAAAAACGGCATCTGTTTAGATGCCGTTTTACAAATCAGAAATGACTAGTTAGTCAAATTAATTGACCACCTCAGAGTAAGTCATTTCACCTACAACGCGGCGGTTGCGAGCACAACCTTCTGCAGTAGCGTTATCTGCAATAGGCTTACTTTCACCGTAGCCTACGGCTGAGATACGACTAGCATCAATACCATATTCTTCAACAATTCTGGCTTTAACAGCATTAGCACGGCGTTGTGAAAGATCCTGATTATAGCTCTCACTGGCACGTGAATCTGTGTGACCTTCGAGTACCAGAGTAATATCTTCCTGAGCCTTCATACAAGTGTACCCACCTGTACCGCCCGCTTGGCAGTTGACGCAATAATAGTATATTTTGGATGATTTTTCCTGCGCTATCAGCTGATTTTTATACAGAAAATGTCACTTTTATGTAAAAACTTCGACTTGAGTTGAGTTTTATTAGCTGTACAAACCATTTCCAAAAAAACCGAAGTCATTAGGCTTCGGTTTTTATACGCTAATCAAAAAATTATGCTAACAACCAAGTATCTAGCAATATTTTTTTACTATAAGTTTAAGACTACATTAACTATAACTTCAAAGCATGCTCTTCGATCTTCGCTTTCCAGATTTGGGGCCCCGTGCGGTGTACAGACTCACCTTTGGAATCAACTGCCACAGTCACCGGCATATCAACAATTTCAAATTCGTAGATTGCTTCCATCCCCAAATCTTCAAAAGCCACCACTTTAGCATCCGTAATAGCTTTTGATACCAAGTAAGCAGCGCCACCCACTGCCATAAGATAAACAGCTTCATTATCCTTAATCGCATCAATAGCTGTTGGCCCTCGTTCGGCTTTACCGATCATTCCAATCAAACCCGTTTGCTCGAGCATAGTTCGGGTAAACTTATCCATACGTGTCGCAGTAGTTGGCCCCGCAGGTCCAACAACCTCTTCTCGAACAGGATCAACAGGACCTACGTAGTAGATAAAGCGCCCTGTCATATCTACTGGCAATTCTTCCCCATTGGCAATCATATCGACCATACGTTTATGGGCAGCATCACGGCCAGTCAACATTTTTCCAGAAAGCAATAGCGTTTCTCCCGGCTTCCAGTCCTGAACATCATCCTTTGTAACCGCATCCAGATTTACTCTTCTTACGCTATCGCCCACTTCCCAGGCTATCTCCGGCCATTCATCAAGATTTGGCGGCACTTGCTTAGCCGGACCAGAACCATCAAGGGTAAAGTGAGTATGACGAGTTGCCGCACAGTTAGGAATTAATGCTACAGCCTTGTTCGCAGCATGGGCCGGGAAATCATGGACTTTGACATCCAAAACTGTGGTTAAACCACCAAGTCCTTGGGCACCAATACCCAGATTGTTGACCTTGTCATACAGTTCAAGACGAATTTCTTCAGCGCGGTTTGAAGCACCTCGAGCTTGAAGCTCTTGGATATCAATCGGCTCCATCAAGGATTCTTTAGCCAACAGCACAGCCTTTTCTGCCGTACCGCCAATACCAATACCGAGCATACCGGGTGGACACCAACCGGCTCCCATTTTTGGCAACTGCTCCAAGACCCAATCAACAACAGAATCTGAAGGGTTTAACATGGCAAATTTTGATTTAGCCTCTGAACCACCCCCCTTAGCAGCAACATCAACAACGACCGTGTCGCCGGGAACAATTTCATAATTAATGACAGCAGGTGTATTGTCACCTGTGTTCTTACGAGCACCATCAGGATCCGCCAGTACAGAGGCCCTCAAGACATTATCAGGGTGCTTATAGGCGCGGCGAACGCCTTCATTAATCATATCCGTGACACTCATATCACCTTGCCACTGAACATCCATACCCACTTTTACAAATACATTAACGATACCCGTATCCTGGCAAAGGGGACGGCGCCCCATGGCACACATCCGTGAGTTAATTAAAATTTGTGCCATTGCATCCTTAGCCGCCTGAGACTCTTCACGCTCATAGGCTTGGTGTACAGCTTGAATAAAATCTACCGGATGATAGTAAGAAATAAATTGCAATGCATCCGCGACGCTTTCTATCAAGTCGTCTTGTCGAATTACAGTCATATCAAATTCTCTTTTAACAATTTACTAAAAGTTATGTGCTAGAAATAATAGTTTATGGCGCTGTCGTTGAAGAACCAGAAGAAGCTGGAGCCAACTGTTGTTTAAGCAACTGGATATCCCGGTTCACCTGAAGCCGATAGGCATCAATAGCATTAATTGCCTCCTCGTTATCAGCTACACGTGTATTTAAATTTTGCTTTAATGACTCAATACTTTTTTCCAGATTATTAACCTGATCATTAATCTGTTGCGATTGCCCGACCAAGTCATTCATTTCAAGCTTCGCCGCCAATGAAGAGTTAACCACTGTTTCCATAGATTGACTGGCTTTATCTACTTTCCCAGTCAAAGTGGCAATTTCCTTCTTCCTAGCAGACATGGAGGCCTGCAAATTTTTTACCGTCTTGCTCTGAGCTGCCAACGTTTTTTCCTGGGCCTCGATTTTTTTACGATTTCGATCGTAGGAAATACCCCAAAGCTTCTTGATCTCCGACCAGTGCTTATCCAGAGTCTCTCCTTGATCTTTTAACTTCACTGCCAAGGCTGTGCCTGATTCATTCAGGGATTCATCCGTAGAGACTATTTTAGCTTCGAGCTCGTCAAAGCGCCCCTGTAACTGGGACAACCGTTCTGTTTGCTCAACAAAAAAATAACCCAATCCACCCAGACCAAATATCAGAATCAGTACCAAAAACTTCCATATCAACCCGACACTTTTTACCCCAGTACTACCAGCTTTAGATGACGAATTACTTGAATAGTGAGACTTTTCGCTTTTTCGTGATCCAGCCAAACCAACATCCGCTTGCTTCGGTGAACCAGCTCTACCCCGCCCAATACGCTCATCGCTTTCCGGAACAATGGGATCGAGCTTGGAAAATTCCTTATCAGTCATGACCGAGTATACCTATACATAAAGTCTTTGATATTTGCGAAGAAATAAACCCTTGCATTATACGCCATAGACATAAAAAAACCGGCCAAGTGGCCGGTTTTTTTTGATACCTGACAAGCAAATTACAAATAGTAAAGAATGCCAAATAATACAACGGTCAATCCAAGACTACAGTGAATCACGCCTTTAACAGATGCCATTGGACCTTGCTTGCCTACAAGTGCATTGATTTCCAATGCGGCAATAATAGCCAAACAAATAATCAGATCTGTACCACCAACACTTGTACCATAACCACTTCCACCCCACTGAGCAGCATGAGGGCTAGCCAACATACCAAATGCCATAGGAGCCGAGAATAGTGTATTTGTTCTGGAAGCTAATAATGCTTTTGCCGCATTTGCAGGGCCATCGCCCTCTTTCATGCCCAGTGCAATTTGCTGGGCAGGCCAAATAATTAGCCACACATTGAGGAACATCAATGTACCCATGACGGCACCAACAACAATAGAATTATTGAACTGATTGTTATGAGAAAGGCCAACTAACAGCACAACACCAGTGATAAAGGTGAACATTGCGCCCCAACGGAACCACCAAAGGGCGCTTGGTGCCAATTTTGATTTAGCGTCAGCTAATGCTTCAGGAGTTGCTTGTTTAAAATAGCCGCCCTGAACAAAGTTAAAGTAGTACAGCATGCCGATCCAGGTAATACCGAACAGCAAATGCCCCCAACGAACGAGGAAGTTAATGAATTCCATGTGTATCTCCTTAGCAGTGAGATGTTATTTTTATATTAGTTAAATATCATTGTTTTTATGTAGGCTGCCTTCAAGGAAGAAATTCACATAACCCTTTAAAGTTAAGGGTTATACAGCCTATCTATTGGCTCATAATCATTGCTTCGCAATTTTGTCACAAACTACCATCTAATAACAAATTGCTATTAATAAACCATCAACATTTTTTAGAGTGAGAAGACCCACCAATAAAAAACCCCGAATTTCGGGGTTTTTTATTTCTTACTAGTGATTTCTGACTATTTTTGACAGGAATGACTTACATCATGCCGGGCATACCGCCCATACCGCCCATATCAGGCATTGCTGGAGCTGCACCTGCATCTACAGGTGAATCAGCAACCATAGCCTCAGTGGTAATCATCAAGCCCGCAATCGAACCCGCCGCTTGCAATGCAGTACGCGTTACTTTGGCTGGATCCAGGATACCCATGGCAATCATATCGCCATATTCACCCGTACCCGCGTTGTAACCATAGTTACCCTCACCCGCTTTGACCTTATCAACAACAACAGAGCCTTCTTCACCCGCATTGGTGACAATTTGACGCAACGGAGCTTCCATGGCACGACGTGCCAAGTTTATTCCTACCGTTTGATCATCATTGTCACCTGACAAACCATCAATCGCTTGAAGCGCACGAATCAGAGCAACACCACCGCCAGGGACAACACCCTCTGCAACAGCAGCACGAGTAGCATGCAATGCATCATCAACACGGGCTTTCTTCTCTTTCATTTCTACTTCTGTAGCCGCACCTACTTTGATCACAGCAACACCGCCAGCCAGTTTCGCTACACGCTCTTGCAGTTTTTCACGATCATAATCAGATGTTGTTTCTTCTATTTGAGCACGAATTTGATTAACCCGCGCTTCAATTCCATCGTGCTCACCTGCACCATCGACGATAGTTGTGTTTTCTTTGGTCATGCTAATGCGTTTAGCAGTCCCCAAATGCTCCAAAGTAGTCGACTCGAGATCCATGCCCACTTCTTCAGAAATAACGGTACCGCCTGTCAGGATAGCGATATCTTCCAACATGGCTTTACGACGGTCACCAAAACCAGGCGCCTTACAAGCTGCCACCTTAACAATACCACGCAGGTTATTAACCACTAATGTTGCCAATGCTTCGCCTTCAACGTCTTCAGCAATGATCATCAACGGACGGCCCGCTTTTGCTACATTCTCAAGTAATGGCAACAAATCACGGATATTTGAGATTTTCTTATCATATAGCAGGATAAATGGTGTTTCGTGCTCAACACTCATGGTTTCCTGGTTATTGATGAAGTAAGGAGAGAGATACCCACGGTCAAACTGCATACCTTCAACAATATCCAGCTCATTTTCCAAGCCAGAACCATCTTCAACGGTAATAACGCCTTCTTTGCCTACCTTTTCCATCGCTTGGGCAATGATATCGCCCACTTGAGCATCACTGTTGGCAGAGATAGTACCTACTTGGGCAATTTCTTTGGTATCAGCACAAGGCTTTGCAATGGAAGCAATTTCTTCTACAGCAGCGGAAACAGCTTTATCAATACCACGTTTTAAGTCCATTGGGTTCATACCCGCAGCTACTGACTTAAGACCTTCATTAACAATGGCTTGAGCCAAAACAGTGGCAGTTGTAG
>JALQUJ010000031.1 GCA_023263825.1 Porticoccus sp. | reverse complement strand
ATGCCGGACGACGACACTGCCATCCTTGACCCTTTCACTGATGAGCCTACCGTTATTATTCGTTGCGATATTATTGAGCCTGCGACCATGCAAGGTTATGAGCGCGACCCTCGCTCTGTGGCTAAGCGCGCTGAAGAATATCTAAAGGCTACTGGCCTCGGTGATACTGCGTTCTTTGGTCCAGAGCCAGAATTCTTTGTTTTTGATGATATTAAGTGGGGCTCAGGCATGAGCGGCGCTTTCTACAAAATCAATTCTGAGGAAGCTGCTTGGGCTACTAGCCATGAATATGCCGACGGTAACATGGGTCACCGTCCTGGCGTTAAAGGTGGTTACTTCCCTGTACCCCCTGTTGATAGCCTGCACGACCTTCGTGCTGCCATGTGTGCTGCCATGGAGCAAATGGGCCTTGATGTTGAGGTACACCACCACGAAGTGGGTACTGCTGGTCAGTGCGAGATCGGCGTTAAGTTCAACACCCTGGTAACAAAAGCAGATGAAGTTCAGATTCTTAAGTACTGTGTACATAACGTTGCACACGCTTACGGCAAAACTGCTACATTCATGCCTAAGCCTATCGTTGGTGATAACGGTTCTGGCATGCACTGCCACCAATCTTTCTGGAAAGATGGCGAAAACCAATTTGCTGGTGACGGCTACGCTGGATTGAGCGACACAGCTCTTTATTACATTGGCGGTATTATCAAGCATGCAAAAGCCTTGAATGCCTTTGCTAACGCTTCTACTAACTCCTACAAGCGTCTGATCCCAGGGTTTGAAGCACCTGTTATGCTGGCTTATTCAGCTCGCAACCGTTCTGCTTCTTTGCGTATCCCTTATGTTGCTTCGCCAAAAGGCAAGCGTGTAGAACTGCGCTTTGGTGATCCAACTGCTAACCCATACCTGATGTTTGCAGCCATGCTGATGGCTGGTATCGACGGTGTTAAAAACAAGATTCACCCTGGCGATGCAGCAGACAAAGACTTGTATGATCTGCCAGCGGAAGAAGCAGCTGCTATTCCACAAGTAGCGGGTAGCCTGCGTGAAGCTCTGGATGCCCTGGATGGCGACCGTGAATTCCTGACAGCTGGTGGCGTATTCACCGATGATGCTATTGATGCATATATTGAGCTGAAAATGGAAGATGTATACCGCGTTGAGCACACCACTCACCCGGTTGAGTTTGATATGTATTACTCTGTATAGATACCAGCCTGTATACAGAGCTACTTTCGAAAAAAACCGAGGGATTTCCCCTCGGTTTTTTTTCGCCCTATTTTGTACCTTTTATAGCCAATATCTACATTCTTACCTATCCCGTCTATACTCTTTCCCTAGCAGCTGCCCTATTCCAATGCAGCCATCATTAATGGTGTATTTACTAATGCCTTCAATTGTCACTTTAAATGAAATAATGATCTTTTTCTTTGGTCTAATTAGAGCTAGTCTTAAGTCAGCAAACCCTAAATTAAGAGGTTAAGGTCGTGTTACAGAAAGGAACTAAACTTATTATTACCCTAGCTTGCCTAAGCTTAGCCTACTACGCACTGGCCGAAGTTTATCGGGTGGTAGACGAAAATGGTACGGTCCAATATACAGACAACCCTCCCTCTGACGACCCTACCGTTGAACCCGTAGAGTTACCTACAATCAATACTCAACCCGGTCTGCAACCAGTAAAAACCTTTACAAAACAAGAAGCTAAAGAAGAGGATACAGGCTACCAAAGCATACGTATTTCGACTCCAGCCCAAGGAACAACGATACCTCCAGGCCAGGAAAGTATTCCCGTACAGGTATCTCTGGCTCCCCAATTAAAGGATGGTGATGCGATTCAACTTATGTTCAACGGTAAACCCTATGTTCCAGCAAGCAGCTCTACTTCGTACAACAAAGGCTCACTAATTAGAGGAGAACACAAAATTCAAGCTCAAATCATAGACAGTAAAGGAAATGTTATCGCCAGATCAGGAACAACAACCGTCTACGTAAAACGCCACTCTATCAAGCATAACAACAACTAGAACTATATCTGCGCACCATTATAGTGCAAATAAATCAATTTTATTCTACACTCTACAAAAGCCCTCCCATCAAATAGGGCTTTCGCGCCTGCACAAAACTGGCCCGCTAATTGCTTTGCTCTAAAGACTATATAGTTCTAAATGCTATCGCCTAAACAGGGCTCTCAATAAACGACACTGGACCACAGGGCAAGGCCTATACTCGGCCAGCTAAACAATGACAGAAGATCAGCTACATAACTTATTGCTGGACAGTCTTAGTACTGCCGTCATTTTATTAAATGATCAGTTGAAAATTTGTTACCTGAATCCAGCTGCTGAAAACCTGTTAGCCATTAGCGCTATGAGACTACAGGGCATGCAAGCTTCTCAACTATTTGATAACTCCGATGGCTGCATTAGTTCCTTGCAGGAAGCATTGAACACCAATCATACATTTACCCAACGACAGGCTTCCCTAACATTGCTGGGACACGCCCCTATCACGGTAGATTTAACAGCAACACCGCTACAACCAGGAACAGCCAAGCTACTACTTGTTGAGATGCAGCCGATGGATCGCCTCATGCGCATTAACCGAGAAGAAGCGCTAATTTCCACACATGACACCACTCGTAATCTTGTCAGAGGTCTAGCCCATGAGATCAAAAATCCACTGGGAGGAATAAGAGGTGCAGCACAATTGCTTTCGGAAGACTTTAATAACCAACCGGAGCTACGCGAGTTCACTGATATTATTTCTGCAGAAACCGACCGCCTCTGCAAACTGGTAGATCGACTACTTGGGCCAAACACTATGCCCAAGTTTGCCCCTGTAAATATACATGAAGTTCTTGAACACGTCGCCGCACTGGCTGAGAGTGAAACCCGTGGAAGCATTGTTATTGAACGTAACTATGACCCAAGTATCCCGGAATTTTATGGCGATCGGGGACAACTCATACAGGCTATTCTAAATATTGTTCGCAATGCGATTCAGGCTCTACAGGTGAAGGATAAGGTTCAAGGTGAAACACATCAAAAACAAGCCACTCCCACTATCTGGCTTAAAACCAGAATCAAAAGACATTTTACTATAGGTAAAACTCACCACCGAGTAGTTTGCTGCATTGACATAGTGGATAACGGGCCCGGCATTCCCGAGGAAATCATTGATCGGGTTTTCTTTCCAATGATAAGTGGGCGTGTCGAGGGCAGCGGCTTGGGACTGCCTATTGCACAATCTGCTATTCATTTGCACCACGGCTTAATCGAATGCGAAAACAAGGATGGTAAAACACGATTTTCCATGTACTTGCCCCTTGAACAAACAGAGCATATGAACAAGCCACCAACAAATAAGCCACTGGATAAATAGATGACTAAGCGCACTGTTTGGATTGTTGATGATGATCGCTCAATTCGTTGGGTCATGGAAAAAGCTCTTGTCAGGGCAAACCTTAACGTGGCCAGCTTCGAATCAGCGAATGACCTCTTGGTGCAACTCAACAAAACACTACCAGACACAATTATCAGCGACATTCGCATGCCCGGTATTGACGGCCTGCAACTGCTACAGAAAATTCACGCATCTAACCCCTTACTACCCGTCATCATTACCACTGCCCATTCCGACTTGGACAGTGCAGTTGCCGCCTATCAAGGAGGGGCATTCGAATACCTGCCAAAGCCTTTTGACCTTGATGAGCTTGTTGCAGTTACCCAACGGGCCATCAATTTTGCCTATGAACAAAAAGCAGCTGAGGAAGACTTAAACGAAGAAGGCAGTAATGAGGTTGAAATTAGCGGAGAGATTATTGGTGAAGCTCCTGCCATGCAGGAGGTGTTTCGTGCCATAGGGCGGCTGTCTCATTCAAACATCACTGTACTGATTAACGGCGAGTCTGGGACCGGTAAAGAGCTTGTGGCAAAAGCACTACATGATCACAGCCCTAGAAAGAACAACCGATTTATTGCTCTCAATATGGCGGCTATTCCACATGACTTAATAGAATCCGAACTCTTTGGCCACGAAAAAGGCGCATTCACTGGAGCAACCCAACGTCGTGAAGGCCGCTTTCAGCAGGCAGATGGTGGCACCCTGTTTTTAGATGAAATAGGTGACATGCCCTCGGAAGCACAAACTCGATTACTGCGAGTACTCGCCAATGGCGAGTTCTATTTAGTAGGCGGACACACCCCATCAAAAGTTGATGTACGAATTATTGCAGCCACCCACCAAGACCTCGAACAGCTTGTGGCAGAAAATCGATTTAGAGAGGATTTGTTCCATCGCTTAAATGTTATTCGCATTCACCTGCCGACTCTGGCTGACCGTCGTGAGGATATCCCGCGGTTAATGCAATATTTTTTACAACGTGCGGCAAAAGAGCTGGAAACCGAACCAAAAATTCTTTCGCCAGAAGCAGAAAAGCATCTCACTATGCTGCCCTGGGAAGGTAATGTTCGTCAGCTTGAAAACGCCTGCCGATGGCTCACTGTGATGGCGTCAGGTCGTGAAGTCCATCTGGATGATCTACCTCCAGAGCTAACTGAACACTCAATCGAAAAAACGATTGTTTCTAACTCCTGGGAACAACAATTAAGAAGCTGGGCAGACAACGAATTAGCCAATGGAAAAAACGATATTCTTACTATGGCGGTGCCCACTTTCGAGCGGGCATTAATAGAAACAGCCCTATCTCATACCAATGGACGAAAAAAAGATGCCGCAGAATTACTTGGCTGGGGCAGAAACACTCTGACAAGAAAGCTAAAAGAGCTTGGTATGGGAGAGGAGGAATAGTTTTACTTCCGTTAAAGTGGCATGACCGTAACAGAGCCCTTTATTAGTTTAGGGGCTCTGCCTGCCTCACAGACCTCCCCTACTACCTTAAAAAAAGAAAAACCTTAATGGGTTACAGATTCAGCATCCTGCTTCCCTTGGAGCTTTCCTTCCTCAACAGCTTTGGCAAATAACGCTTCAAAATTGACGGGAGGTATCATAAGCGCAGGAAAACTCCCTTTAATAACAACACTATCAATAGCTTCTCTAACGTAAGGGAACAACGTTGAAGGACAAATAGTGTTGAGTAGTTGAGCTAGCTGAGGACCTTCAATACCCTGGATAGCAAAAATGCCTCCCTGGTGGACCTCAATGAGGTAAATCGTATCTTCACCATTCTTAACGGTCACCGTTAGCGTTAACTCAACTTCATAATTGTCTGTACCTAGCTTGGTAGTCGACAATGAGATGTCCTGATTAATTTCAGGATTAACCTGCTTTTGGAAAACTGCTGGCCCCATTGGGGTCTCAAAGGATATATCCTTTAAGTAAATACGCTGCACTGCAAATTTTGGCGCTGCTTGCTCAACCTTTCCAGAACCTGCTGCCGCTTGGTTATTCTCTTCCGTCATACCCTTACCTTTAACTCAAAATGATTTTTATTCGGTATTAATGCCATTAGCCTTTAGCTATCTGCCTTTTACGACGGGCAATTTTTGATTATGCCATTCCATCATTCCGCCAGTGAGTCGTAGAACACTAAATTCTTTTTGCTGAAGTTTGCGACCAATCGCACCAGATTGCTGACCCACTTTATCCGCCACAATAATCGCCTTCTCACGATGGGGCTCCAACTCAGCAATACGATCCATTATTTTGGCCACAGGAATATTAATAGCGCCAGAGATATGACCCGCCTTATATTCCTTTGCATCTCGAATATCGACTAACACTGCTTCATCTGTGTTTATCATTCGGGTAACAACGTGGGGCGATATCGGCTTGCCACTTTTAATTCGCTCATTGATAGCAAATAGATACACCAGCACCATAAGTACACTAACAAGTATCCACTGCTCACTAATAAATACAAAAAATTCCACGATCACTAGCCCCGCTCTGGCATTCTGCCCTGCACTATTTTAGCCCTCTTTTCATAATCACTTTATATAAAAAGACACTGTGGTAAAAAGCGGCCAAAGTATACACACCACGCCCTGGGATAGGAAACCATCAATGGCACTGAATCCGCTTTACAGGTAAGATTCGCGGTTTATTCTCCCTCAACTCATGAAGTGAACTCGGTCAAAACGATGAGTGAAGCTAAAAAACCACTGTTACTCCTAATTTTGGATGGTTTCGGATATAGCGACAACCCAAATTACAATGCCATTAAAAAGGCAAAAACGCCTGTATTAGATAGATTATGGGATGCCAACCCTCGAACCTTTATTGAAACATCCGGTTTGGCTGTAGGGCTACCAGAAGGGCAAATGGGTAATAGTGAAGTTGGACACATTACACTGGGTGCAGGTCGAGTTGTTTATCAAAACTTCACTCGCATCAACAAAGCCATCACAGATGGTGACTTTTTTACCAATACGACTTACACCAACGCAGTTGATAAAGCTGTTTCTCAAGACAATTCCGTACACATTCTCGGCCTGCTCTCTCCAGGTGGAGTTCACAGCCATGAAAATCATATTAATGCCATGGTACAACTGGCCCACCAACGGGGTGCGAAACAAATCTATGTGCATGCTTTTTTAGATGGCAGAGACACTCCACCACGCAGCGCTGAAGCCTCTTTAAAATCAACCGAAGCTCTATTTTCCAAACTAGGAACGGGGCGAATTGCTACTATTTGTGGCCGCTTTTATGCCATGGACAGAGACCAGCGTTGGGACAGGGTTCAAGCCGCCTATGACATGTTAACGCTGGGTAAAACCGATCACCAAGCTGCAGATGCTGTATCCGGGTTACACGCTGGATACAGTCGTGATGAAAATGATGAATTTATTTTACCCACAATTATTTGCAATCAGAATGAAAGCCCCGCGACGATTAATGATGGTGATGCCGTATTGTTCATGAACTTTCGTCCAGACCGAGCCAGACAAATTACACAAGCTTTTGTTGACAGCAATTTCGATGGATTTGAGCGTTCGGCCAAGCCAAGGCTCAGTGATTTTGTAATGACCACCGAATACTCTGCCGATATTAATACTAACTGTGCCTTCCCTCCTGAAAATCTCAGTAATTCCTTAGGTGAATACCTTAGCAACCTGGGTAAAACCCAATTGCGAATTGCAGAAACAGAAAAGTATGCCCACGTCACCTTCTTCTTTAGCGGTGGACAAGAAGCTCTCTTCGAGGGAGAAGATCGAATCTTAGTGCCGTCACCCAAGGTGGCCACTTACGACCTAAAACCAGAAATGAGCGCTTATGAGCTCACTGAGAAGCTAATTGATGCCCTAAAAAGCCAAAGCTACGATGCCATTATTTGTAACTATGCCAACTGCGACCAGGTTGGGCACAGTGGTGTCTTTGATGCCGCGGTGAAAGCTGTTGAAGTGGTTGATGAATGCCTGGGAAAAGTTCTCTCAGCAATAGAAGAAGTAGATGGAGACTGTTTGATAACGGCAGATCATGGCAATGTAGAACAAATGTTTGATGAAGAGTCGGAGCAAGTTCACACTCAACATACCACGCTACCTGTGCCTCTTATCTATGCTGGGAACAAGGATGTGAGCCTAGCTGACAATGGCATATTAGCTGACATCGCACCGACAATGCTGGCACTACTCGACCTGCCGTTACCCGATGAAATGACAGGCCACTCACTGGCCAAAATTAACAGCTAGTTAACCAGCACGCCAACGCTATGGCCCATCCTCACCAGACTCTATGCCTATTGCTAATCTGCTTATTGACCTGCCTGTTTATATCGCCCACTTTTGCCAATAAAACAAGTGATGAGGCCAAACTAAAGAAAATAAAACAAGACATTATCCAGTTAGAAAAAACGATAAAAGGCAGTGGAGAAAAACAAGGATCACTAAGTAATGAGCTTAAAAAAAGTGAGCTGGCATCTGCTGAGATTAATTTACAAATTTTAGATTTGGAGAAAAAACTCAAAAACCTGGGCAAAGAACTTGGAACACTTGGGGAAAAACAAAAAGATCTTGAGCAAGCACGAATTAGCCAACAAACATTAATCTCTCAACAAATGGCATCTGCTTACCGCCTTGGCAATGAAGAATCTATCAAGCTGTTGCTCAACCAGGAAAACCCTGAGACCATTAGCCGCACATTGAAATACTATGATTATTTTCTTCGCGCTCGTTCTGAAAAATTAACAGCCTATCGACAAACACTGCAATCACTGGAACAAGTCAAAACATCCATTATTGATAAGCAAGCCCTATTATCTAAAAACCGCTCAAGCCTTACACACCAGCAGCAGCAACTAGAACAACAACAGCAACAAAGAAGGAATGTCCTAGCTAAACTTAAACAAAAAATTACCAATTCTCGACAGCAACTAAATAAACTCAATACTGAGCGCGGCAAATTAGAGTCTATTCTGAAATCTCTGGAGCTAGGCATCGCCAAACTCTCTCTACCCGCTACAGACAAACCTTTTAAGGTCCGCAAAGGAAAGTTACCCTGGCCTGTATCTGGACGATTGAGCAAGTACTTCGGCTCAACAAGGAATGCCAATATTCGCTGGAATGGCTGGCTACTGAAAGCAAGGGAAGGAACACCTGTCAAAGCTATCCATTACGGTCGAATAATTTTTTCTGATTACCTTAGAGGTCATGGGTTATTAATTATTATCGACCACGGTGATGGTTATATGAGCCTTTACGCACACAACCAGATACTGCTGAAAGAAACTGGCGAGTGGGTACTTCCCGATGAACCTATTGCCAAAGTAGGCAATACTGGAGGCCAGGATGACCATGCTCTATATTTTGAAATCAGACATAACGGAAAACCCACTAACCCCAAACGCTGGTTAGCTAAAAAAGGTTAATTACCCACAACCCTTTTTATTCAAATAAATAGTGCTCTCATTTACTCTTTACACAACAGTATTTTTTTGCAACGCCTTTTTATGGCACCTTATACTCTACACGGTCAAACGTACACTGGTATCAATAACCATCAGGAATCGATTATGCCTTCAATGCCAAACCAGTTTTTTATTGTCGTTATCACTGCCTTCATAACCCTGGCTACGACGGGTTATAGTCTGGCAGAAGAAGTGCCAGAAAAAACAACGGAAGGAACAACCAAACAATTTCCAAAGAATGCCCGTTTACCCCTTGAGGAATTGCGTAATTTTACTCAAGTTTTTGATCAGGTACGTCAGGCCTATGTTGAAGAGGTCGATGATGAAAAACTACTGGAAATGTCCATTATTGGACTACTTAACAATTTAGACCCTCACTCTGTTTATCTCGACAAAAATGCCTTTACCTCATTACAGGAGCACACCTCCGGAGAATTCGGCGGACTGGGTATAGAGGTCGGAATAGAAGGTGCCTTTATCAAAGTAATCTCTCCAATAGATGACACCCCTGCACAGAGGGCAGGAATTCAAGTAGGAGATCTGATTATCAAGCTAGATGAGCATGCAGTCCAAAGTATGTCACTAGGGGAGGCCATCGAAATAATGAGAGGGCCGAAAGGTTCAACCCTGACATTAACGATTGTCCGGGATCAAGTTGACAGCCCTTTTGAAATAAAAGTTGTACGCGACATCATCAAGATTCGAAGCGTACGCAGTAAAATGTTAGAACCCAATATTGGCTATGTGCGTATCGCACAATTCCAGGAAAATACCGGGTCACAGTTTCGAAAAGCATTAGAAAAATTATCGGCTAAGAGCAACAATTTAAAAGGTATTGTGCTTGACCTGAGAAATAACCCTGGCGGGTTACTCCATGCCTCTATCGATGTATCTGATGCCTTATTAGATGGCGGGCTTGTAGTCTATACCGAAGGCCGCATTCCTAGTGCTAACTCATCTTTTCATGCCAAAGCAGGAGATCTTCTTAAGGGGTTGCCTGTTATTGTATTAATTAATGAGGGTTCAGCATCCGCAGCAGAGATTGTTGCTGGAGCCCTGCAAGACCACCACCGCGCGGTCATTCTTGGCACGGACAGTTTTGGTAAAGGATCGGTGCAAACAGTGATCCCATTAGATCAAGATCGGGCAATCAAGCTGACCACCGCACGCTATTTCACACCCAGCAAACGATCCATCCAGGCTGCAGGTATAAAACCAGATATTGTCGTTGCACCAGCAGAGATAAAATTATTGAGAACCCGAGACAATATTAAAGAAGCAAATTTGTCAGGGCACCTGAGCAATAGCTCAAATAAGCAGGCAAGAAAAGACAGCAATACCCTCATGGAAGACAATCAGCTATATGAAGCCGTTAATTTGCTAAAAGGATTAGATCTACTCAGTCATAATAAAAAAATGGGCATAGATCACAGTAATAACGAGAACTAGTTGACTTTTTATGAAAAATTGTGCTCGGTTCACATAGTCTTTGATTTTATTACTTATCAAGCAAACTTAAAGCTGTTTATTAACACTTTACATTAAGTTTACATTTTAAGGCTATCTAAGAAATATGCTTGAAAAAAACAATAATCATAAATCAGCAGTAGGGCAATAGGGTACTAGTTATGGTTATATCAAGAAATGGAGAAAATGGAGAGCGTCAGCCACCGATCAGAAGCGAACGCTTTTTCAAGCCGCACAACTTCTGGTTTTTTGCTACACGCGAAGGTACTGCCGTTGGTCCATTTGATGCGCAGGAAGGCGCGGCTAATGCCGTAGAGGACTATATTGAGTTTATGCAGAAGGCTGATGATGGCGCTCGGGAGTTTTTCACCCCCGGAGCAAAATTTGCAGTATAACTGCCGGCCAGTAAGCCAGGTTTAATTCCGTACCTCAACGCCTTGAGCAGCCATGTATGCCTTCGCTTGAGGTATGGAGTATTCACCAAAGTGAAAAATACTGGCCGCTAACACTGCATCAGCTTTCCCCTCCACAACACCATCTACCAAGTGTTGCAGGTTACCTACCCCACCAGAAGCAATCACCGGAACATCTACAGCATCACTAATCGCCCGAGTCAGCGCTAAATTGAACCCACTTTTTGTACCGTCTTTATCCATACTGGTCAGCAGAATTTCACCTGCACCATACTCAGTCATTTTTTCAGCCCAACCCACTGCATCAATCCCAGTAGAGTTTCGACCACCATGGGTAAATACCTCCCAACGCAACGGCTCACCCTCTGCACTCACCTGCTTGGCATCAATGGCTACCACAATACATTGAGATCCAAAGCGTTCTGCTGCAGCACGAACAAATTCTGGATTTTTTACTGCAGCAGAATTTATCCCTACTTTATCGGCACCAGCATTCAACAGCGCACGAATGTCTTCCAAGGTGCGCACACCACCACCAACAGTCAGGGGAATAAATACCTCACTGGCCATTCGCTCTACAGTATGAATCATGGTATCACGGCCTTCATGGCTCGCAGCAATATCAAGAAAAGTGATTTCATCTGCACCCTGCTCATCGTAACGCTTGGCAATTTCAACAGGATCACCTGCATCACGGATATCAACAAACTGAACCCCTTTTACTACCCTTCCCTCATCTACATCCAAGCAAGGAATTATACGTTTTGCCAACGACATCAGGATTCACCCTCATTGTTCTGGGCATCGACTTTACTATGATCGTCAAACAGATGGCCCAACTTTCCTGCTTTTGTAGCCAGATAATTCATGTTGTGCGGATTACACCCCGTTTGCAGCGCTACCCGCTCTGAAACAGTTACCCCCAACTCTTCTAAAGCTTCAACTTTACGAGGATTGTTGGTCAATAATTTAACGTCCTTAATACCCAGGTGTTTAAGAATAGGCTTGCAAATACTGTAATTGCGCATATCTGCACCAAAACCAAGCTGTTCGTTGGCTTCTACGGTATCAGCGCCCTGATCCTGCAGATGATACGCCTTGATTTTATTCAACAGACCAATACCTCGGCCTTCCTGGCGCAAATACAAAATAGCGCCTCGACCTTCTTCTGCGATTAATCTCATGGCCTCTTCAAGCTGGGCACCACAATCACAACGTACACTAAACAGCGCATCGCCGGTCAGACATTCTGAATGCACTCGCAACAATACTGGTTCATCGGTGGAAACATCACCCATAGAAATTGCAATGTGCTCTTTATGACTCTTCGCATCCTCAAAACCATGGACATCATACACACCCCACTGGGTTGGGAGCTTTGAGCTTTGAACAAAACTTAGGGGCACCGAGAACTCCAAAATAAAAATATGTACAAAATAAAAAATAAGCCAAAAAAGCAGACTTAGATACGATAGCTAAAAAGCCAAAGGGGTGGCTATTTTAGCGGGGATACACATCGAGTAAAGGGCTTAGTGTTAATTCGTATAGCTTAACGGTTATTCTCATAGATAGCTGTTGCGCTTTGTTAAAACGGCCTACATTGAACAGCCTCTGCTAAAACTTCTTCTTTAGCAACAAAACACCTTTGTTTTCCGTCATTTGAACCTTGCTAAGAAAGCTATTACCCAGCAGGGCAATTGCAGGGTGAGAACCAATATTCACAATACAACGGACGTTATACAAGGTGATATTACCAATGGTTAACTTATTTAAAACAACTTCCCTCGCATCAGTTACTCCACCAGCAGTATTCATTTGAATTTTCTGACCATTACGATAATCAATACCCAATGCTTTAGCCTGATTGATGTTCAATGCCACCGCAGAAGCACCAGTATCGACCATAAAATCTATTGAGCGGCCATTAATAAAGCCCGACACAAAATAGTGGCCATTATGTCCTCGCGGGATCCTAACCTCTGCCATCTTAGCAGCCTGAAAGTTAGATGAAATATGCTGCGAGAGCCCCAAAGTAACCCGGTTTCCATCTACCTCCAGAACAGCTTCACTTTTGCCACTGGAAATCAGGGTCACACCTTCCGGGTTAGTTTGTCCTTGCTTCAGCATCCGCTGTTTGCCGTTAATCACTAAAACGGCATTTTTGCCAAATAAGCCATGGACACTAACATCTGGCATAGCTAGAGCGGCCTGCACAATTAACACAGCCGCTGAAATCAAAAGATATCTAAATATGTAGCGTATCATCCCTGCATCTCGACCTCGCACTTATTTTATTCTTTAATCCTGCATTAATTATTGCCAAAAACTCATGGCTAAAAATAATAAAACCCAGGTAAACACACCAGCAATTAAATCATCCACCATAATACCGACACCACCATGAACCTGTCTGTCGAACCAACTAATAGGCCATGGTTTCCAGATATCAAATAGCCTAAACAGGACAAACCCGGCCAACATCCAATACCAGGTAAAAGGTACAGCTGTCATAGCCAACCAATAACCGGCTATTTCATCCCAGACAATTCCCGGGTGATCATGAACCCCCAAATCACTGGCTGTTTTGCCACAGAGATAAAAGCCACCGATGGAAACTATAACAACGATGGCCAAATAGGCCATCAACGGCAATCCCGCCAATAGTGGCCACAGTACTAATGCGACCAGAGTACCCGCTGTACCGGGAGCCTTTGGAGACAAACCACTGCCAAAACCAAAAGCTAAAAAGTGTACAGGGTTCCGGATAAGCTGATTAAAACTGGGGGAAGGGAATGCCATTAATTTCCATGCCTTATAGAGATACTGACTTAAAAGTGCTGGTAGCCTGATTGTTCAATATTGACCCGATTGCCCTCTGCATCCAAGCAACGGATACCGAGTTCATTAGTCATTCGACCAATACAACCTGCAGATAATTCACCCTGTTCTATCAATGTATTTACAGCTGAACCATTTTCCTTGGGCACAGTAAAACACAATTCATAATCATCGCCGCCGGAAAGCGCCCATTCTATGACACGTTTAGGTTCTGCCAATGACGTTAACCATGCCGCAACGGGTAACTGTTCGAGCTGTATTTCAGCACCCAAATGAGAAGCCCTGGCGATATGACCCAAGTCAGCCAGTAAACCATCAGAAATATCTAAAGCTGCCGAAGCCAACCCGCGCAATTGCAGCGCTTCATTCAACCTGGGCTCAGGCCGATAAAAACGCTGTAGTAATATCTCACGCTCAGACTCACAACCAATAGCAACCGAATCACCAATACCAAATAGCGACAGTGCCGCGGCAGCTTCACCCAGAGAACCCGTTACATAAATGGCATCACCGGCCTTAGCACCACTACGAGTCAAAGCTTTGCCTTTGGGCACAGTACCTAATAATTGAATCGTAATAGAAAGAGGGCCAGCTGTAGTATCACCGCCTACCAATGCGCAGTTAAATAGCTCCGCATCGTCAGATAAAGCTTGGGAAAATTGCCTCAACCAAGATTCATTGGCATCGGGCAATGTCAATGCCAATGTAAACCAGCGGGGCTGTGCTCCCATGGCCGCTATATCACTAAGGTTAACCCGTAAACAACGATGGGCAATATCAGCCGGGGTAGCATCGAGGGGAAAGTGCACACCAGCAACCAGAGTATCTACCGTTACCAACAGCTGCTCACCCTCAGGAACATCTAGCACAGCGCCGTCATCCCCCACCCCCAAAGTAATTCCCGGCGCTTTATCCAGGGAGGAAAAGTATTCCTCTATTAGTGAGAACTCATTCAACGCCATAGTTAAGGGCCGCAGGGATTTGAAAGGGATTATTTATCTACGCTGCTCTTTATTTTACTTATCTTCGCTGCTTTTTATCTTCTGTGCTCTGCCATCACCTCAACAGCACGCTTTGAAACAGCCACTTTATCCAGAATGCCATTAATGTACTTGTAGGCATCGGTTGGACCAAACTTTTTAGCCAGATTTACCGCTTCATTGATAGCGACCTTGTAGGGCACATCAATACGGTAACTCAGTTCATAGGTACCCATTCTCAGCAGCGCCCTGGAAATTGGGTCCAAATCACCCGCACCTCGATCAAGGTGCAGCTCGTAGGCACCATCGACCTCATCCAGCTTACCGGGAATACCATGTAGCAACTCTTTAAAGTATTCAGTATCGACCTTGGCCATATTGTTATCCGTGTGAAACTCAGCCTCGATACTACCAATATTCGAACCTGAAACCTGCCACTGATAAAGTGCCTGAACTAACAACTGTCTCGCTTTCTTTCTTTCTGAAGGTAATGCCACAATGATCTCCTAAAGCTGGCGAAACAGAGAAATCATTTCCAACGCGGTCAGCGCGGCTTCTTCTCCCTTATTTTCACTATTGTCGGCAGAACGCTCTTCAGCCTGCTCAAGGTCATCCGTAGTCAACAATCCAAATGCCACGGGAAGATCTTCCCTCAGTGAAACCTCGCCAATACCCCTTGTGGTTTCAGCACAAACATATTCAAAATGTGGAGTACCACCACGAATCACACAACCAAGGGCCACTACGGCATCATATTTCTTACCATTATCGCCGCACTCCCTGGCCACCCTTTGGCAAGCCAGTGGCAGCTCAAAAGCGCCCGGCACACGAAAAATATCCATATCAGATTCAGCAACACCATGACGAGCTAATGCCCGCACAGCGCCATCTAATAGACTGTCTGTTATATTGCTGTTCCAACGGGCTGCAATAATAGCTATGCGTACACCATCGATATCAAAACTACCCTCATCGGGTCTATATTCGCTCATTTATCTTTTCCAAAAATAGGCCCTTTTAACACTTTGGGCCAAGAATAGTATCTAAGGCAGCACTAAAAATAGTAATTTTTTCTTGAGGGCCCTAACAGTAGGCGCTTTAGGCGAGAAAGCATCGCTCGGAGAACCGGAGTGTACTTGTAGCACATGAGGATTCGAGTACGAAGCTGACACTGCCATCGCGTAAAAAGTGCATTTTTAGAGCTGCCCGTTATTCACAAGGTATATATTCAACCACCTCCAAATCAAACCCGGAAATAGCTGGGAACCGAAACGGCGCACTCAGCAAACGCATCTTGTGTACACCGAGATCCATTAAAATCTGGGAACCGGTACCCACCTGCTGGTAGACCACATCGCCTGCCTTTTGTGGCTTGGTCGGCACAGGATTTAATTCTCGCTCTATACTGTCGTCGATATCATTAGCAGATTCTGGATAGTAAAGAAACACGACCACACCACGGCCCTCTTCTGCTACCTTTTCCATAGATCGCGACAAACTCCAACTTTTATATCCCGCATTAGGCTCCAGGCCAAATAAATCTCTAGAAGATTTATTAATATGTACCCGCACCAAGGGAGGTTCACCTGTAGAAACATCACCCATGACCAAGGCAAAGTGCTTTTCATTGCGGGCACTGTCCAAGTAAGTTTTCAGGGCAAACTCACCATAGCAAGTATTGATAGCACGCTCATTGATACAGCTGATGGTCTTTTCCGTCACTAACCGATAGTGAATCAAATCGGCTATCGTACCGATTTTAAGATCGTGTTTTTTTGCGAATGCTTCAAGGTCTTCGCGGCGGGCCATGGTGCCATCATCATTCATAATTTCGACGATCACCGCAGCGGGTTCAAACCCGGCAATACGGGCTAAATCACAACCGGCTTCAGTATGTCCGGCACGACTCAAAACACCCCCAGGCTCAGCTTGTAATGGGAAAATATGCCCCGGCTGTACAATATCCTTGGGGCGGGCATTACTGGCTACAGCTGCCTGCACAGTACGAGCTCGATCTGCTGCGGAAATCCCTGTCGTCACGCCTTCAGCTGCCTCAATGGACATTGTGAAGTTAGTGCCGTGACTAGATTGATTGGCATCCACCATAAGTGGAAGGTTGAGCTGCTTACAGCGATCTTCTGACAAGGTCAGGCAAATTAATCCTCTACCGTGGGTCGCCATAAAGTTGATATCTTCAGGGCGCACCATGGTAGCAGCCATCAACAGGTCGCCTTCATTCTCACGGTCCTCATCATCCATAAGAATGACCATTTTTCCCTGGCGGATATCTTCAACCAGTTCTTCCAAGCTGTTTAGAACCATCTTTTAATCTCTTTTTCTCGAGTGCTACCAGTTTTACTGCTATCAGTGCTCAATACGACAACTATAGCTACACTTCCGCAGCTTCATCACCCTGAAGTAAACGTTCTAGGTAACGGGCAATCACATCCACTTCCAAGTTCACTCGAGTTCCGGGCTGATAAGTGCCCATTACAGTTTTCTCAAGGGTGTGTGGCACGATATTCAATTCAAATTCGGCGCCTTCCACTTTGTTCACCGTCAAGCTGGTGCCATCCACCGTAATCGAACCTTTATGAGCAATGTATTTGGCCAGTGCTTTGGGCGCACGAAGACGAAAACGCTCTGAGCGTGCATCGGGATGGCGGCTGACCACCTCCCCCACATCATCCACATGACCGGACACCATATGCCCTCCAAGGCGTGAATCCGGTGTTAACGCTAATTCAAGGTTTACTGCTGTTCCCTCGGTCCAATCACCAATGGTGGTCAGTGCCAAGGATTCCGATGACACATCGGCCACATAACCATCACCAGGCAACTCAACAACTGTCAGGCAAACCCCGTTGGTGGCAATACTGTCACCCAACTGAACACCTGTTAAATCCAGCTCATTGGTTTTCACTCTCAAGCGGACATCACTGCCGCCAGTTTCATTAACGCCAGTGCCATTAACAATGGCTTCACAGGCAACAATCTCACCCACTGCTTCAATAATTCCGGTAAACATAACGACTTTTAACTATCTCTTTCTAACGCTTATTAACAACAGGTTTAGCGGTGATTCTTACATCATCACCCACCTGACGAATATCTTGAATGTCCAATACTACTTGCTGATCCATACGATCAAAGGGCAGCGACAATAAGGGTCGCGCCGAACTACCGAGCAATTTGGGCGCCATATAAACCACCAATTCATCAACCAAACCAGCGTGCACGAATGCACCGGCCAATTCTGCACCCGCTTCTACAAGCACTTTGTTACATTCTTTTTTAGCCAGCATTTTTAGCAATGCCGACAAATCCACTTGGCTGCCATTGCCTAAATGACAACTATCTGGCAGACAGATAATCTCCGTATCTTGCCTGTCGGAACTCTCAACAGCTGTCACCAGCAGAGTACCTCCACCAGAACAAAGTACCTTGGCATCAGCTGGTGTTTTCAGCTGACTGTCCACCACCACTCGCAACGGTTGGCGTATTGCTACAGCTTCAGCCTCTTCACGGCTTTCTAGCCCTAACTCGTCCGCCCTAATGGTTAACGATGGATCATCGTGCAATACCGTGCCGATTCCCGTCACAACGGCACAACTTCTTGCCCGAAGGCGCTGCACATCCTGACGAGCGGCCGCCCCAGTAATCCACTGACTCTCACCACTACCCATAGCAGTTCGGCCATCTAGACTCATGGCCAATTTAACGGTTACCCAAGGCAAACCCTGCTTCTGACGCTTAACAAAACCTCTATTTAACTTTTGAGCTTCGGCCTCAAGTATTGGGCCACCCACCTCAACGCCCGCCTGCTTAAGCTTATTCAGCCCTTGCCCCGCCACTTGAGGGTTCGGGTCTGTCATGCCGTAAACCACTCGAGAAATACCCGCAGTAATCAAAGCATCGGCACAGGGTGGCGTGCGCCCATGATGGCTACAGGGTTCCAACGTGACATAAGCATTAGCGCCACTGGCTTTGCTACCCGCTTCTTTTAACGCATTCACTTCTGCATGATTCTGGCCAGCCACTTGATGCCAGCCTTCACCAACAACTAAATCATCCTTGGTGATCACACAACCAACGGCAGGATTGGGCATACAGGTATATCGCCCACGGGCTGCCAGCTTCAAGGCCTTGGCCATCATAACTTGATCAATAGCGCTTCCATCATCATGGGAAGGCATCTGCTTTAGCCCTTATCCTTTTTTAGATAGTTCTTTTTTGGGTCGTTCTTTTTTAAACGGCCATTTTTTTTAAGGCCATTTTCAGGAAGGTTCTTTTCCAGACGATCCAATTCGGCACGAAATTCACTGAGATCCTGAAAGCTGCGATAAACGGAGGCAAAGCGCACATAGGCTACCTCATCTAACTCTCGCAGCTGCCCCATCACTTGCTCACCAATCATTCGCGAGGTGACTTCTCGCTCACCCGTAGCACGCAGATCGTGCTGTATATGTGAAATAGCCGCTTCGATTTCTTCGATACCGACAGGACGCTTTTCCAGTGCCCGCAACAGACCTGAGCGAAGCTTATCCTCATCAAAGGGCTCCCGGGTATCATCACTTTTGATCACCCGCGGCATCACCAGCTCTGCCATTTCGTAAGTGGTAAACCGCTCTTTGCAGGACAAACACTCACGACGGCGGCGCACTTGGCCACCTTCAGCGACCAGCCTGGAATCGATTACCTTAGTATCGTCTGCGCTACAGAAGGGGCAATGCATGGCTATAGCTCGTTATAATTAGGCTAAAACACGGGTTTAAAAACCACGAGGGCATAAAACCAGGCCGCATAGTACCATATTAGCACTAGATTTCGTGGTTTCCCTCAGTGAGACCATTTCATGATAAACAAACAAAAGCCCTGCAAAAGCAGGGCCTTAGAAGACACAAGTTGAAAATTTGGTATTTAGTCTTACCCATAAACAGGGAATCGAGCACAAACCTCTAGCACTTTAGCCTTAGTCTCTGGAATCACCTGCTCAGACGTACCATTTTCAAGGCTATCCAATACATCACAAATCCAGTTAGCCAGATCCACGCATTCTTTCTCACCAAAACCACGGGTAGTAATTGCTGGCGTACCGATACGCAGGCCCGATGTGATAAATGGAGAACGCGGATCATTGGGTACCGCATTCTTATTTACGGTGATATAGGCTTGACCTAAAGCAGCATCGGCATCTTTACCGGTATATTCCTTACCAATCAGATCTACCAGCATCAGATGGTTTTCAGTACCTTTGGAAACCACGTTAATGCCACGACTCATAAATGTCGCCGCCATGGTTTTGGCATTGGCCACTACTTGCTGCTGGTAGGTTTTGAAATCATCACCCATGGCTTCTTTGAAGGATACCGCCTTCGCCGCGATCACATGACACAATGGGCCACCCTGACCACCGGGGAATACCGCTGAATTAATTTTCTTCGCCAACTCTTCGCTGTTGGTCAAAATAATACCGCCGCGGGGACCGCGAAGGGTTTTGTGGGTCGTGGACGTGACCACATCGGCATGAGGCACCGGGTTGGGATAAACACCCGCAGCAATCAAGCCCGACACATGCGCCATATCCACCAGCAGGTAAGCGCCGACTTTATCGGCAATCTCACGGAAGCGCGGCCAGTCCAGCACACCGGAATAGGCAGAGAACCCGGCCACAATCATTTTTGGTTTGTGCTCAACGGCCAATGCTTCAACTTCATCGTAATCCACCAGGCCGGTTTCAGGGTTCAAACCGTACTGCACCGCATGGTAAATCTTGCCGGAGAAGTTTGGCTTGGCACCGTGGGTCA
>JALQUJ010000191.1 GCA_023263825.1 Porticoccus sp. | reverse complement strand
TGTGAAGAAGAAGTAAATATATATTCGGTCTGTACAAGTCCAAGCACTTGTATTGCAACTATTACCATGTGCGGAGATATGAACAATCCTCGTGTGATTGTAAAAGATTTAACAACTAATTCTAATGTGTACAATAACAAGCCAAATGGAATACTTACACTTTCAAACTTAGTTTGTGGTAGAACTTATAAAGTAACTGTAAAAGATAAAAAGCAGGCACAGATAAACCTAGATAAATTGATGGAGGATAGCCGGCCTGCTTGTGAGTGGTTATATGAGTAGGAATAAATTTAAATATTGAATTTATCGGTAGGCCTTTTTTGCTAAAACAGCGACCGTTAGCATTGCTGCTCCAATAATAAAAACAGGTGCTAAGTTACCACCCGCATCCGCCAAAGCAGTCTTACCACCGAATAAATCATTAAACAAAAAAGTATCTTTTAATGCGTCATAGCTGAGCGTAAACAAGCCTGCGCCGACCAAGCCGCCTAGCACAAATACCCAAGCATCTTTGCGCCCAGCACCAGAGGCAACTATTCCTGTTCCTGGACAATAGCCCGACACAGCCCAACCTATACCGAGTAATCCGCCGCCAATAATTACACCGGTATACATGGATTTAATTTTAATATGGTTAGGGTCAATTAACCCCAATGACAACCCAAGAAACAATAGGCCAGAAGAAAGGCCCACGGCCATCAGAATAGCTTTCATCAAATGAAGATCAGTGAGGGTGAGCATGCCGATAATTCTTTGAGGGTCGGCAGCACCGACACGCTGAAGTACAAACCCGAATAATCCGCCCAATAAAATAGCCAACACAATACTCATTGGTTATTACCTCCCTTGCGGTAGAGCAAAATAGCCGTGGGTACAGCCAGAGCAAAGGCGGCTGCAGCAAACAGATAGCCACTAACAGCAGTTTGCATCACCCCGCTCATCATATGCCCGCTAGTGCATCCGCCGGCCAAGCGTGCATCATAGAGAACAAGTATTCCGCCGATAAAAGTTAAGCAAAAGCGAAGTGGGGTATTGCCACTAAAACGACTGCGATGAAAAATGGGCAGTTGCTCAGCTTTTCTTGATTGAGTTTTTGCGGCCAGCCAGCCTCCAGCGATCATGCTTATTACAAAAATAAAACCATAATTCATTGGGTTGGCGGCAGCCTTGGCATATTTCCCGCCAGATTTATTCAGGTAGGAATTCGTACTGCTGTAACCACTTTTACTAGTCACATCTGTTGTGACTAATTCAGGGTTGATCGAATTAGCTAAAATGCCATCAAAAATAACAAATTGAGTCGATACCCCAATGGGCTTCACCAGCACAATGGCTAATAAAAAGCTGGCCGCCAATGCAAAGCCACTGTAATACCAATTCCAATAAAGTGAACTTTGATTATTGGTTTTCAATGCCGGTGCCTTTTTCAACGTAGCGACCTTAGCTACTTTTTTTCAGGGGGCAGGTGTTTAATCCCAATATTTTATAAAGCGGGCAGAAACCCAGTAGTCCAGTTAGTAATGGTACAAGCCCGACTAATCCCCATAAGGTTTGTGGCCCGATAACACATAAGCTTAGTACTGCTAGCCCAACGATCGCCCGCAGAATACGGTCCAGAGTTCCTTCATTTTTCATTACAGTCTCCTATCAAGTTTATTTAACTTAACGTCAATTAACTAAGTGCATAAAAGGTTTAAGAATCATCGTTAGGGGAAAGTTTAAAAAGAATACTGTTGGTTCTCAGTGACTAAGTCACCGAGAGGGTCAAGTTTTTGCTGAAAAAGGAGAGAAGAGAGAGGTTTTCTGATTTAAATCAAATGGTGCAGGGCTGTTCTATCAAGTAATTCAATACTACCTCGATCCAGTTTCACAAAACCCTGTGCCTCAAAGCGTTTTAAATGCCGGCTGACCACCTCGCGGGCAGAGCCAATTTCTGATGCGATGTCCTGATGTGTGACCCCAACCGGATTACAGGGTTGAAGTAACAAGTATTTAGCCAGCCGCTGCTCCAGAGTTTCCAATGCAAGCTTCTCGATGGTTTCTATTAAGCTGCCAATACGTTGGCCAAAGTTCTCAAAGACCTGATGACGGAATTCTGCCGAGTTCTCCATTAATTCATCGAAGCGGCTTTTAGGCATGATTCGTACTGATAACTCCGATTCAGCGATAGCTTCAGCCGGAAAACGCTTGTCACCCAACAGGCAGGTAGTCGTTAATACACAGATCTTTCCCGGTGCAACATGGTAAAGCACCACCTCTCGGCCATTGGCCGAGCGGGCAAATATCTTCACTGAGCCTGAAACCAGTAAAAAATAATTCTGGCATTCATCACCCTGATGAAGGATTTGCGTTCCAGCAGGAACCTGTTGCAAAGGGTAGTCGTTAAAATAATGCTCGAGTGACACTCATAACTCCGATAGAGGGGTAATAGTTCGCAAAACAATGATCGGTGTTATTTATTTAATAATTTTGCAGCGTCCTTAGCAAAATACGTCAAAACTCCATCTGCCCCCGCACGCTTAAAACACAATAGAGATTCCAGAATAATCTGTTCACGATTGAGCCAACCGTTTTCAAAAGCAGCTACATGCATGGCGTATTCACCACTCACTTGATACACAAAGGTGGGGGCTTTTAATTCTTCCTTAACTCGGCGAACCACATCCAGGTAGGGCATGCCGGGTTTCACCATAATCATATCGGCACCTTCTTCTAAATCCAGTGCGCATTCGTGAAGGGCTTCGTCGGTATTAGCTGGGTCCATTTGATAGGTTTTTTTATCGCCACCTTTGATGTTGGCAGAAGAGCCAACGGCATCCCTAAAAGGCCCGTAGTAGCTGGAGGCATATTTGGCAGAATAAGCCATGATACGAGTGTTCACATGGTTGGCTTCTTCCAGCTCTTCGCGAACTGCCCAGATACGTCCGTCCATCATATCTGAGGGTGCAACAATATCCGCACCCGCTTCAGCATGGGATAGCGCCTGTTTAACCAGTGTTTCCACGGTGATGTCATTGAGCACATAGCCCTTGTTGTTACCATGATTGCCGTTATCAATAATGCCGTCTTGCCCATGTGTGGTGAAGGGGTCCAGCGCTACATCGGTGATAATACCTAATTCGGGTACCGCATCTTTAAGGGCTTTAACAGCACGCTGCGCCAGTCCGTCTGGGTTATAAGCTTCTTCGGCTAACAGGGTTTTGGCCGATTGAGGTGTGACCGGAAATAATGCAATGGCGGGAATGCCAAGGCTGGCAAGCTCCTTTGCTTCTTTCACTAATAGGTCGATGGAGAGCCTTGCCACACCTGGCATGGAGGAGACTTCTTCACGTTGACCGCTACCTTCTAGTACAAACATGGGGTAGATCAGATCATCTGGTGTCAGTACCGATTCCCTGACCATGCGGCGGGAAAAATCATCGGCCCGGTTGCGACGCAGGCGAGTGTAGGGAAAGGCTCCGCGGGTGTGTGTAAAGCTCATGGCTGCTCCAGCTCAATGTTGGTGCTGATCTATCTAGTCAAACTAATGTAGTTAATATAACTGTCAGCATAATACCAGTACCAGTCTAT
>JALQUJ010000161.1 GCA_023263825.1 Porticoccus sp. | reverse complement strand
GTTTGCTAAGAAGCTGGATTATGACGAAGCTAATATCTCAAATTACACAACAGATAGTTTTGGTGCTTCTACTACTTTTGCTTATCCGATTTCAGAAATAGAGCGTATTGGTTTTGGGTTGGGTTTTGAAAATTTAAAAATTGATCAAGGAACCTTTGGAACGACATTAATTGACGAATTTCTTGATGATAATGGTGATAATTTCAACATCCTCACGGCCAATTTGAGCTGGCAGACATCAACGCTTAACCGAGGGACTTTGGCAAATAGAGGGTCTTCTCAGAAGTTAGGTGCTGAAGTAACTATTCCTGTGGGTGACTTGCATTATTATAAATTGTTATATGATGCTCAACGTTTTCAGCCATTGACTAAAAGTTTAACCATGCGCTTTCATACCAAGTTGGGATATGGTGATGGTTATGGTTCTACAAGCACACTGCCATTCTTTAAAAACTTTTATTCAGGTGGTTTTGGTTCAGTGCGTGGGTTTGAGAAAAATTCTTTGGGCCCAAGAGATATAACGACATCTAATGACCCAAACTATACTGTTGATGAAGATCCTGATCCGTTTGGGGGGAATGTTGTTGTAGAAGGTACGGTAGAATTAATGTTTCCAGTACCTTTTATGAAGGATCAGCGTAGTGTCCAAGCTGTGATGTTTGTTGATGCTGGTAATGTTTTTGATACGGATTGTGGTAATGTTGATGAAGATCTTTGCTCTGAGCCTGATTTAGGAGAATTACGTTATTCCTTTGGTTTTGGTGGTACTTGGATTAGTAGTTTTGGGCCCATTACCATTAGTATTGCCAAGCCATTAAATGCCGGTGATGAAGATGATGAAGAGGTATTTCAATTTTCTATGGGACAGACTTTTTAACTCAGGATCTTTTAATTTTGAGAAAAATTGTTACATAAGCTAGAGCTTCTACCTGAGGAACTAGCGTATTTTTAAATATTTTAGTAAAAATCATAGTTAATAAATGGAGAATTTAGAGTGCGTATAGCTAAGACATTATTGTTTACTTTGGCCACATTATTTGCCGTAACAGTAGTTGCGGAAGAAGGGAAAGTTGCTGTAGTTGATTTTGGTAAGGCAATTTTTGGTTCAGAAGTGGCAAAAACTCGCTTAAAGCAAGTACAGGGTGAGTCAGATTATGCAGCACTTCAAGCCAAGTATGAAAATACTGTGGCTGATATGAAAGCACTTCAAAAAGAAGTGGAGAGTAAGGGGATGACGTGGTCCGAAGAGCAAACGGCTGAAGCCCAGAAAAAAATGGAATTTCTACGTGCTGACCTAGAGCTAACTACTCGAAAAGTACAAGCGGAACAAAAAGCACTACAAAGCAGTATTGTTCAAGAATTACGCCCTAAAGCGGGCGAAGCGCTACAAGAATTAATCAAGGAAGAAGGTATTGTGTTACTCATTAATGCTGAAGCTGTTGTAACTGTTGCTGTTGAGTTGGATTTGACCAGTAAGCTAACAGATCGCCTTAATCAAAAGACTAAATAAATTAAGAGCCGGTTTACCAAATATGCCTAGTTACACTCTCCATGACATTGCCAAGCATATTGGTGCAAATGTACATGGAGAGGGGACTACTGAAATTGTTGGCTTGAATACATTGCAGGATGCTGGGTCTAAAGAGCTTTCATTTCTAGCCAATCCGTCATACCGAAATTTTCTTATTGATACCAGGGCTGGGGCAGTTATTGTCACAGTTGACGACCTTGACGGTTATCAAGGTAATGCTCTTGTTATGGATAACCCTTACCTTGGTTACGCTCTCGCTTCTTCTTTGTTTGATTGTGCACCAGTTTCCAAGCCTGGCGTTCATCCAAGTGCAGTGGTGGCAGATTCAGCATCTGTTGCTAAGACAGCAAGCATTGGTCCTAACGCTGTTATTAGTGACAATGTGGTTGTCGGAGAGCATTCAATCATTGGTGCTGGTACATTTGTAGGTAATAACACCATTCTAGGTGAACATTGTCGTATCTCGGCTAATGTGAGTATCTACCACGGCGTGTCCATAGGTGATCATGTAACTGTTCATAGTAATACAACAATTGGTGCAGATGGATTTGGTTTTGCTCATCATGAAGGGCGTTGGCAGAAAATTTACCAATTAGGCGGGGTTGTGATTGGTAACCGTGTTGAAATCGGTGCATGCTCAACTATCGATCGGGGTGCACTGGATAATACGGTCATTGAAGATGGAGCTATCCTCGATAATCATGTACAGGTCGCCCACAATGTTCGTATTGGTGAAAATACAGCAATAGCCGGTTGTTCTGGTATTTCTGGTAGCACAGTCATTGGTAAAAATTGTATCCTTGCCGGACAGGTGGGTGTCGTTGGGCACATATCTATTTGTGATGGTGTACATTTGACGGGCGGTACAATAATTAGCAAATCATTGAATAAACCGGGTTCATATTCATCGGGTACCGCATTTAGCAAGTCACGAGAATGGCGTAAAAATGCTGTTCGCTTTAATCAATTGGATGATTTGGCGCAACGAATTAAACAGCTTGAAAAGAAATTATAACGACAATTGCGTAATAAAAATTACATAGCTTAACTGCAACTTTGCTGAGTCTTGAGAAAATTTAATGGATATCAATGATATAAAAGAACGGTTGCCTCATCGCTACCCGTTTTTACTGGTGGATCGTATAGTAGAAATGGAACCAGGTGAAAGGGTTCTCGCCTATAAAAATATTACAGCCAATGAAGAAGTTTTTAACGGCCATTTTCCCAATACACCTATTTTTCCTGGTGTAATGATTATTGAAGCGATGGCTCAGGCTGCTGGCGTTTTGGGTTTTGTGACAGCAGATAAATATGCTGATGATGATGTACTGTATCTATTTGCTGGAGTTGATGGCGTTCGTTTCAAACGACAAGTAGTTCCTGGAGATCAATTGATGTTGGAAGCAAAAATTGATTCTGTAAAACGAACAATATGGCGTTTTAACTGCCGAGCGACTGTTGATGGTGAATTAGCCTGTGAGGCAACCATTCTTTGTGCTCTGAAGTCGGTTTAGTTTTATGTCGTTGATAGATCCAAGAGCAATAATAGACCCTTCAGCAGAGTTGGAGGAGGGCGTTGAAATTGGCCCATGGACGATGATTGGTCCAGATGTGAAGATTGGTGCTGGCACCGTGATTAATTCTCACGTGGTGGTCAAAGGGCCAACGACCATTGGTAAAAACAATCGCATCTTTCAGTTCTCTACCATTGGTGAAGATACCCCGGATATGAAATATGACGGGGAACCGACTCGTCTGGAAATTGGTGATAATAATATTTTCAGAGAGGGCGTTACGGTTCACCGAGGCACATTACAGGATCGAGGTCTAACTTCTATTGGTAGTGATAACCTGATGATGGCCTATGTACATATTGGTCACGACTGTACCGTAGGAAGCAATTGTATCCTTGTAAATAATGCCTCCCTTGCCGGTCATGTAACACTGGGTGACTGGTCCATTCTTTCTGGGTACGTGCTAGTTCATCAGTTCGTCTCTATTGGTTCTCATACCTTAATCGGTCCTGCAGCATTCTTGCCGCAAGATGTTCCCGCTTATGTCATGGCCTTTGGTTCACCCGCTGAACCTAAAACCATTAATGCAGAGGGCTTGAGACGAAGAGGTTTTGCCAAAGAGTCTATTTCTGCTATTAAGCAAGGGTACAAAATTCTCTACCGTCAGGGACTTTCCCTTGATGATGCATTGGAAAAACTGGATGCTCTAACGTTGGAGCACCCAGAAGTACAACCATTGGTGGATTCCGTTAGAGCGTCATCTCGCGGCATCATTCGTTAAGTACCAATGTCTCAGCCCATTAAGATTGGTTTGGTTGCCGGAGAATCCTCAGGTGACCAGCTGGGTGCTGGGTTAATCCAGGCATTAAAAGCTTATTATCCCAATGCTTTGTTTTCCGGAATGGGTGGCGACAAAATGTTGGCTGAGGGTTTTGAAACCCTGTTTGCCATCGATCGCCTTTCTGTGATGGGATTTGTTGAGCCACTCAAACGCCTGCCTGAGTTGTTTAAAATACGGAAAACACTGTTCAATCACTTTGTTGAAAACCAATACGATCTGGTTGTAGGGATAGACTCGCCAGATTTTAATTTGGGACTGGAATTAAAACTACGGAAGAAAGGTATTAAAACTGCTCATTATGTCAGTCCATCGGTTTGGGCATGGCGGCAGGGCCGAGTAAAAAAAATATCTCAAGCCGTCGACTTGATGTTGACCCTGCTGCCTTTTGAGGAAGCTTTTTATCGGCGGCATAAAGTACCCGTTGTCTGTGTTGGGCATCCGTTAGCCGAAGAACTTAGTATGGAAACAAATACTGTAGAAGCGCGTCAACAGTGGGGTCTTACAGATGCACCAGTGTTAACGGTGATGCCTGGCAGTCGAGCAGGAGAAGTTGACACACTGGGTAAGCTCTTTCTCGATGTGGCACAGCAATGCCAGAACAAGATACCCGTGCTACAGTTGGTGATACCTGCTGCTAGTCCTGAACGACGAGAACAACTTTCCCTTCTTCTTAAAGAATACCCATCATTACCCATTACCTTATTGGATGGGCAATCCCTCGCTGCCATGTCAGCTGCTGATGTTGTGCTGTTATCATCGGGTACCTCAGCATTAGAAGCTATGCTGTTAAAAAAGCCCATGGTCGTCAGCTACCGTATGGGTAAATATACCTATAAGCTGTTATCAAAAATGGTTAAGGTGCCTTACGTATCACTGCCCAATTTACTGGCTGACGAAATGCTTGTTCCTGAACTATTGCAGGATGATGCAACCGTAGAAAATTTAAGGGCAGCGGTGTTGGATTTCTTTCAACAGCCTGATCGCGTGGCGGAGTTAAAACAGCGCTTTATTTCAATACACAAGTCTCTTCAGCATGGTGGTAATGAGACTGCTGCCAAGGCATTGGTACAATTAATCGAAAAGAATTAGTGACTGAAAGTGTAGTCGTTGGATAGTACAGTTAATAGCATAAGGGCTGTCTATGAAAGGTTTCGATTATGAATGACATAGAGAAGCAACCGTTTCAGTTAAATTATCAAGGGAATTTACTTGCTGGTGTAGACGAGGTAGGCCGAGGCCCTTTAGCTGGAGATGTGGTTACGGCTGCAGTCATTCTTGATGCTAACAAACCTATTGAAGGCCTTGCTGATTCTAAAAAGTTAACGGATAAACGACGCCAGCAACTTGCTCTGGAAATTAGAGAAAAAGCACTCTGTTGGTATGTGGCACGTGCCAGTGTAGAAGAGATTGATTGCTACAACATATTGCAGGCAACCATGATGGCCATGGTGCGTGCAGTTGATGGCTTGAGCATAAGTCCTGAATATGTGGCTGTTGACGGTAACCGTATGCCCCCTTGGAGCTACAATGGTGAAACCGTTGTAAAAGGTGATGATAAAGTAGCTGAAATCAGTGCTGCGTCAATTCTGGCGAAGGTGTGTAGAGATGGTGAAATGGTTGCCTTTGATGAGCAATACCCAGGCTATGGTTTTGCCGGGCACAAAGGCTATGGTACCAAGCAGCATATGCAGGCAATTGAACAATTGGGGCCAAGCCCCATACATCGCCGGACCTTTGAGCCGGTGAAAAGTATGTTCGCGGCAACACAGTTATCAATAACTACTTGAACCTAAAAAGTTATTTAAATTAGCGAAAGCTACTTAAACCTGATTAAGAACACAATATTAGACTGACTTGGTCAGTACTTGGCCATTCCGTACTTGAGCATAGCATTGCAGAGGTAAGCCCGAAAATAAAATGGCGTTTGTACACTTACGGTTACATAGCGAATATTCAATGGTCGATGGCTTGGTTCGGATAAAGCCATTGGTGAAATCTGTGGCTGATATGGGTATGCCAGCCGTTGCTCTTACAGATGTAACAAACCTCTTTAGTTTGGTGAAATTTTACAAAGCGGCACAAGGGGCTGGGTTAAAACCAATCTGTGGTGCAGATTTCCAAGTACAAAGCCAAGTAACAGATGGCACACCTTACTGGATTACATTATTAGCGACGAACCAAAAGGGTTATCACAACCTTACCCAACTTATTTCTCGTGCGTACCAAGAGGGTCAAGTACAAGGTAAACCCTTCTTGCAAAGACTATGGGTCAATGAATTATCAGAGGGCTTAATAGTACTCTGTGGTCGTCAAAGTGATGTGGGGCAGTTGTTGGTTTCAGGTAAGCCAGAATTAGCGGCTGATCTCTTGAAAGAGTGGGCACAACATTTTGCCGACCATTTTTATTTTGAGCTGACTCGGACCGGACGTTTAGGGGAAGAAGACTTTATTCATGCCGCAGTAAAATTAGCTACCTCGTCAGATTGCCCGGTTGTTGCGACCAATGACGTCCGTTTCATCGATGCAGAACAATTTGAAGCCCATGAAGCGAGAGTTTGTATTGGTGAAGGACGAGTACTGGATGATCCTCGCCGGGAGCGACGTTACAGTGAGCAGCAGTATTTACGCTCTCCAGCTGAAATGGCTGAACTATTCAGTGATATTCCAGAAGCCCTGGAAAATACCATAGAAATAGCGCGGCGTTGTAATCTGGACCTAAAACTGGGTGAATATTTTCTTCCTGAATACCCAATTCCTGAGGGTATGACCACAGACAGCTTTTTTGAAAAAATGTCCTATGAGGGACTGGAAGAGCGGTTAGAAATCATTCTCGATAACTCAGCCGCTGATTATTCCGAGCAGAAACAAGTTTATCTGGATCGCCTAAGATTCGAACTGGATATTATTATCCAGATGGGTTTTCCCGGGTATTTTCTAATCGTCATGGATTTTATCCGTTGGGCAAAAGAAAACGATATCCCTGTTGGGCCTGGTCGTGGTTCTGGTGCGGGTTCTGTAGTGGCCTATGCTTTGAAAATTACAGATCTAGATCCACTAGAATACGACCTACTGTTTGAACGCTTCCTAAATCCAGAACGTGTTTCCATGCCAGACTTCGATATTGATTTCTGCATGGACAATCGGGACAGGGTGATTGCCTACGTGGCCGACCGCTATGGTCGTGATGCGGTTTCGCAAATCATTACCTTCGGTACTATGGCGGCTAAAGCGGTGGTGCGAGATGTAGCCCGAGTACAGGGGAAATCCTATGGTTTGGCAGACAAGCTATCAAAGATGATTCCCCCGGATATCGGCATGACCCTTGAGAAAGCCGTAGGGCAGGAAGAGGCACTAAAAGAATTTTTAGATAATGATGAAGAGGCTCAGGAAATCTGGGGTATGGCCCTTCAGTTAGAGGGCATAACTCGAAATGTAGGGAAGCACGCAGGTGGTGTAGTGATTGCACCTACTAAGCTCACAGACTTTTCACCTTTGTATTGTGACGAAGTGGGTGAGGGGCTGGTTACCCAATTTGATAAAGATGATGTGGAACAGGCGGGCCTGGTGAAGTTTGACTTCCTGGGATTGCGTACACTCACCATTATCGATTGGGCTGTAAAAATGGTGAATCAACGGCGACAGCGTGCCGCTGAAGAGCCCATGACCATAGAAGCTATCCCTCTGGATGATCCGGCCACCTATGGCTTAATGCAGCGAGCAGAAGGCGCGGCGAGCAATTTGAGCGACTCTACAAGAGCCGCTCGAACGCCAAAAGCCTTAACCGGCTGTCCTTCACACCCACTCGAAACGTGACCTTACTTGGTCGAGCACTCGGCTCAT
>JALQUJ010000119.1 GCA_023263825.1 Porticoccus sp. | reverse complement strand
TCCCGATGCTGTATCGGAACAATTAGCCAGGGTTGAGGGGCGCGGTGCCGGTGATATTACCGGCGTATTTTTACGTATGGTGCCGCCTAACATGGTGAAGGCAGCGTCCGATGGCCAAATGCTTGGGCTGATTTTTTTCAGCTTGTTGTTTGGCGTCTTTATGACACGGATTACCAAAGTGTATAGCCAGACCATGTTGAACTTCTGGTTCGGTGTTTACGAAACCATGATGGCTGTAACACTCTTCATTATGAAGTTTGCGCCTATCGGCGTATTTGGCTTGGTGGCTAAAACCGTAGCTGCGACCGGGTTTGATGCATTTGAACCGTTGTTAATCTTCTTTGTTACCGTTGTGTTGGCATTAGCCGTTCATGTATTTGTTTCCCTGAGTGCCATCTTATGGATTGCCGGCGTTAATCCATTACATCACTATCGGGCAATGTTGCCCGCATTGCTCACGGCATTTTCTACAGCTTCTTCTTCAGGCACTTTGCCAGTGACCATTGAATGTGTAGAAAAAAATGCAGATGTTTCAAACCGGACCTCATCATTTGTATTGCCTTTAGGTGCCACCATTAATATGGATGGTACGGCGTTATATGAGTGTGTTGCGGCCATGTTTATTGCTCAAGCCTATGGCTTGGATTTAAGCCTGGCGACTCAGTTCACTATTGTTCTTGTGGCGCTGCTTACATCTATTGGCGTTGCTGGTATACCTGCTGCCAGCTTAGTAGCGATTACCGTTATTTTGGGCGTGATAGGATTGCCACTGGAAGGTATAGGCATGTTGCTGGTAACGGATCGTATACTTGATATGTTACGTACCTCAGTCAATGTGTTTAGTGATTCCTGTGGTGCGGTGGTGATTGCCAGAAGTGAGGGAGAGACAGGAGTTTTAACTAGAAACGCTTAAATTTAGCTAAAAACCTCTTAAATAAAGCCCGGCCAATATTTGAAAGTGCGCCGGGCTTTTTTGGTGTTTGATAAAAGCTGTTTTTGGTAAAAGAATAGGCTTAACTAAAGATCCCTTTAAAGAAGAAGAAAAAGATAATCGCCAAGCCCGCACCTGCTGGTAGTGTTACTAACCAGGACATAAAGATCGTGCCGATAACACGAATGTTCAGTGCTGCAATACCCCGTGCTAAACCAACACCTAAAACAGCGCCAACCAGGGTATGAGTTGTTGAAATGGGTAAGCCAGTACCTGAAGCTAATACAACAGTAGCTGCTGCGCCGAGTTCGGCTGCGAAGCCTCTGCTTGGTGTCAGCTCAGTAATTTTTCGCCCAATGGTTCCCATCACCTTAAAGCCATAGGTAGCCAGGCCCAACATGATACCCACGCCACCTAATAGTAAGATCCAACTTGGCATCATACTTTTTGCTTCAACTGTGCCAGACTTAACCACACTAACCACCGCTGCAAGGGGGCCAACAGCATTGGCAACATCGTTAGACCCATGGGCAAAGGCCATGGCACAGGCGGTAAAGACCATCAATACCGCAAAGACTTTTTCTACACTGGCAAAGCGGTTGTCTTGCTCTGCTTCTTCATCGCGTTCTACCCGATTGAGGAGTACCGAGCCAACCAAGGCAACTAAAATACCAATACCAACGGCCATCATGGCGCATTGACCAAAACTCATGGACACGCCAGAGTCCTTAAATACATGCTTTAGTCCTTTCAGCATGGTTACCATGGCTATTAAAAAGCCAACAGCAAACATATAGAGTGGAATAATTTTCTTGGCACAGGAAAATGGAT
>JALQUJ010000118.1 GCA_023263825.1 Porticoccus sp. | reverse complement strand
GACCAGTAGCAATAAGATCAGCACCCAAAATCTGGGCATAATCAAGAAAGACTTTGAATTTTATTTCTCTATTACAAAGAATGTCAGGGTTAGGAGTTCGACCAGCTTGGTACTCCTTTAAAAAATATTCGAATACATTATCCCAGTATTCAGCAGCAAAATTAGCGGTACGCAGGTGAATACCTAATTTATCAGCAACAGCTTGTGCATCTGCCAAATCTTCACGAGCAGTACAATAATCTGTGCCGTCATCTTCATCCCAATTTTTCATAAACAGGCCTTCGACTTCATAGCCTTGTTGCTGAAGCAGCAGTGCTGTTACCGACGAATCAACACCACCAGACATGCCGACGATTACTTTTTCGTGCTTGTTCATACTTTCTTGGCTGACAATTATGGAGTTCTCACTTAAATATTTGATCTAGCTATTTGTGGCATATTGGCACGAATTCTACCGATGGACTTGTAGCAAATCCAATGAATAGCGTTGCCCAGATCGATAATCATTGATTGCCTGAAGTACCATAGGGCTTCTTAGTTTTGGCTCATAGTTTAAAATTTCTTCATAACTCAACCACAACGCCTCCTCGATATCACTATCTATTTCTACCCCCTCATCAAACTCAATGGTATGAGCTGCAAAAGCCAGTCGATAGTAGGTCACCCCATTTGAGGGTGCTTTAAACGTTGAAAAACTGATAATGTTTGTTAGCTCAATATGCCAGCCTGTTTCTTCCAGGGTTTCACGTATTGCAGCTTCGGCTGGCGTTTCTCCCGGTTCAACATGACCAGCAGGTTGGTTGTATTTTATTTCTCCATCACGTAACTCTTTGACCATCAAAAAAACGATGGCGATGCTCAATTACCATGGCAACGGTTAAATGTATGGTGTCTGGCAAACTAGGGTTTCCTTACCTGTCTAGGTTTGGGTTTCTTTCTGCTCGCGGCTTTCACTTTATGCTGTTGGGGTAAATGAATTTTCTCTAGCTGATATTCTCCAGCTTTGATATTACCTAATTGCCAGGGACCAATAGCGGTACGGATAAGTCTAAGGGTGGGGAAACCAACAGCAGCTGTCATTCGTCTAACTTGCCGATTGCGCCCTTCGGTAATGATCAATTCAATCCAGCTGGTTGGGATACTCTCTCGGCTTCGAATAAGAGGAATACGGGGCGCTATAGCTGGTGGATTAATCTTTTTTGCTTTAGCAGGCTTTGTTATACCATCATTCAACTCAATGCCATCACATAAGCTATCAATGGCACTTGAAGTGATATCACCTTCGACCTGGGCAATATAGGTTTTTTCCATCTTATGTTTTGGATCTGCAACTCTGGCTTGCAACTGGCCATCATCGGACAGAAGTAGCAAGCCTTCAGAATCACGATCTAATCTTCCCATTGGATAAAACCCAGGATGATTCATATATTTTTTCAGACCTGGGTGACCATCGTTATCCGAAAATTGGCTTAATACGCCATAGGGTTTGTTAAACAGAACGATGTTTGCCATGAAAAGTCCGTAGTACCTGCAAGAATGTAATTGTACTGGATTGTTGAAAATAAACGAGAAGGTACTTCGGTAGGTGGCTAGCAGTTTCGTAGATGCTAGGAGTTTACAGTATGAGTAGCGGTGTGGGGTTATTTATAGATAGGGAAGGGTCTATCGTTAAGATATATTCGGAAAGTATAAGAGGCTTCAGAAAGAAAAAACCTCTCTAAAGCCTTAAGAAGGTCTTATTTTTACTAGAAAACGCTGTATTTAAGACTCTTCAGTCACGAATATCACTCGTTTTCAACCTCTGGGGCATCTTGTTGCAATTCATTTTCTGCCTCAGGCGCGTGACCTGTAGGTGCTATATTGGTCGCATGTTGGCCCTTTTCACCCTCGACAAGCTCATAACTCACTTCTTGGCCAGCTTTCAATGTTTTGTAGCCATCCATCGTTATTGCTGAGTAATGGGCAAAAATATCACTGACACCATCAGAGGAAAGGATAAAACCATATCCTTTCGCGTTATTGAACCACTTAACTGTACCTGTCGGCATATTAGAAACCCCTTGCTGGACAGTTAGGTTATAAAAATAAGTAGTTTATAGTGCTTAACCTCATAAAGCATGATGATTTAACACCCATATTGGACAACTTTTATCCAACTATAGTTTCTATAGGTTATTTACTATTAAGTCAATAGTCAGAAAACATCGAAAAAGTGAACACAAGACGATTATTCCTATTAAAATAGGGGGTAAGAAAAGTCGATTTTTAGTAGTAGAACGTATGGATATTAAATTAAGCATTATTTCTAGCAATAAAGATGATGAGCACGAATGGCACCATGACACCGCTACTGTTGTCGAAGAAACTAGGCCAGAGCTCAAAAAGCCGCCAATGTACAAAGTGGTTATCTTTAATGATGACTACACACCAATGGAATTTGTGGTCGAATTGCTTGAGTTCTTTTTTAGTTTGAATAGAGATGCTGCAACAAGGGTTATGTTGAAAGTACACACGGAAGGTAAGGCAGTATGTGGCATTTATGTACACGATATTGCTGAAACAAAGGCGACCCAAGTTAATCAGTATGCCAGAGACAATGAACATCCATTGCTCTGCGAAATAGAGCCCGCGGAAGATGATGAGTAGTAATCCCAAGGGGAGGAAGGTGTTTTATGCTAAGTAGAGAACTTGAATTAACATTAAATACAGCCTTCAAAGGCGCGAGTGACAAGCGCCATGAGTTTATGACGGTTGAGCATTTGTTATTGGCGTTGCTTGATAATACATCTGCAGCTAATGTGCTTAAATCATGCGGTGCAGATATGGATGCGTTGAGGCAAGACCTCAATGAATTTATCGAATCCACCACACCACATATTCCATCAGAACTAGACGACAAAGACACACAACCTACTCTGGGTTTTCAACGTGTCCTCCAACGTGCTGTTTTTCACGTTCAATCATCCGGCAAAAAAGAAGTGCAGGGTGATAATGTGTTAGTAGCCATATTTAGTGAGCAGGAAAGTCAGGCTGTTTATTTTCTGAGACTGCAAAATGTTGCCCGAATTGATGTTATTAATTATATCTCCCATGGGATATCTAAATACGTTGATCAGACAGAAGCACATGATAGCGAACCCCACCAAGATGAAATGGCTACTGAACCAGAACAGTCTGGAAGTAAGAGCCTGTTGGACCAGTTCACAACGAATCTAAATGTGCAAGCTGAGAAAGGGTACATTGATCCACTTGTTGGCCGTAGCCATGAGGTTGAGCGTGTTTCTCAGGTTTTAGCACGTCGCCGGAAAAATAATCCATTGTTAGTAGGTGAGGCTGGCGTTGGTAAGACAGCCATTGCTGAAGGCTTGGCCAAGATGATTATTGAAGGTAATGTTCCTGAAGTATTAACTAAATCAGTTGTTTATTCTCTTGATTTGGGTGATTTATTAGCAGGAACAAAATATCGTGGTGATTTTGAGAAACGTTTTAAAGGTGTCTTGGCTGAGTTAGCCAAGCAAGAGCATGCAATTTTATTCATTGATGAAATCCATACCATTATTGGTGCTGGCGCGGCCTCCGGTGGTGTCATGGATGCATCTAACTTGCTTAAACCCCTATTAACTTCAGGGCGTATACGCTGTATCGGTTCTACCACTTACCAGGAATACCGAGGTATTTTTGAAAAGGACAGGGCGCTTTCTCGCCGTTTCCAAAAAATTGATGTACCCGAGCCTACCGTTGAAGAAACTATCGAAATCTTGAAGGGCTTGAAGTCTCGCTTTGAGGATCACCATAAGTTGCGTTTCTCACAGACTGCACTTAAGACAGCGGCTAAGCTTTCTGCACGTCACATTACGGATCGATTCCTTCCTGACAAGGCCATTGATGTCATTGATGAGGCTGGTGCCTATCAACAATTATTGCCACCCAATAAACGTAAGAAAGTAGTGGGTGTGTCTGACGTAGAAGCTATTGTTGCTAAGATAGCGCGAATTCCACCAAAAAGTGTTTCTGCTTCTGACAAAGAGCAGTTAAAAGGGCTAGCTGACAAGCTGAAAATGGTTGTCTTTGGACAAGATGAAGCGATTTCTGTGCTTTCTACTTCAATTAAACTGGCACGTGCTGGGCTTCGTGAGGGAGATAAGCCTATTGGTTCTTTCCTCTTTGCCGGCCCTACAGGTGTTGGTAAGACGGAAGTATCAAAACAACTCTCTGAAATTATGGGCATTGAGTTACTTCGGTTTGATATGTCCGAGTATATGGAACGTCATACTGTTTCCCGGTTAATCGGTGCTCCTCCCGGATATGTTGGTTTTGATCAAGGTGGTTTATTAACTGATGCTGTGACTAAAAATCCACATGCAGTTGTTCTGCTTGATGAGATAGAAAAAGCACACCCAGAAGTATTCAACCTGTTACTACAGGTAATGGATCACGGTACCTTGACGGATAACAACGGAAGAAAAACTGATTTCAGAAATGTCATCATCATTATGACAACCAATGCTGGTTCTGAAGAAATGAGCAGAGCTTCTATAGGCTTTACTGCTCAGGATCACAAGTCTGATGGTATGGAAGCATTGAAGAAAGTATTTACACCTGAATTCCGTAACAGGCTCGATGGTGTGATTCAATTCCGCCCATTGGAAATGGATGTTATTCATACAGTTGTCGACAAATTCCTGTGTCAATTACAGCACCAACTTGATGAAAAACACGTTGCTCTAGATGTTGATGACGATGCAAGGGATTGGCTAGCAGTGAATGGCTACGATGAAAAGATGGGGGCACGTCCCATGCAACGCTTGATACAAGAAAAAGTTAAAAAGCCACTTGCAGAAGAAGTCCTATTTGGGGACCTTGCGAATGGTGGTGTGGTTCATGTCTCTGTTGCAGATGATGATATCAGTATAAAAACTGAAGCACGTGCTCAGATAGAAGCTAAAAAGGAAGCTGAGGAGACACCCTAGTCATAACTATTAGTTAACAAAAGAATATAGGGCTGTTTTCTAAATAATGTCTAGGAAGGTTTCTAAATTTGGTTTTAGAAACCTTTTTTAGGAGCTTAATCTATTGATAGAAAGGATAACTACTGAATTAGCGCGCTCTGTAGGTGATACGTCCTTTGGTTAAGTCATAGGGTGTTAACTCTACTTTAACTTTGTCACCAGTAAGTATTCTGATGTAGTTTTTACGCATTTTTCCTGAGATATGGGCAAGAACAACATGTCCATTTTCTAGTTTGACACGGAAGGTAGTGTTGGGAAGAGTATCAATCACTTCGCCTTCCATCTCAATATGATCTTCTTTTGCCATGATTTGTATCTCTCTACTGCTTACCATTATTTATCTCTACACAATACCGTTTGTTGTCTCTGTACAGTAGTGTGATTCTCAAGAACGAGGCGCATTCTGCCTGAAACCACGGCAAAGTCAATCAGCTAGAACCCATTCGCTATCCTTGAGTACTTCTAAAGGTTGGAAGTTTGATTTATAAGCCATTTTGGGGCTATTTTTGATCCAGTAACCCAAGTAAACATAGGGTAACTGCATTTGCTTGGCCAACCTGATTTGGGCCAATATTGTATAGGTTCCCAAGCTTCTTTTGGGCTCATCACATGAAAAGTAGGTATAAATGGCAGAAAGGCCAGTATCCAAGATGTCAACGACTCCAGCAGCAATTAACTTTCCTTCATCGCGTATTTCTATCATTTTACTGTTACGCCATAAATTACTGATAAAGTCTTTGAATTGAGTTCTGCTAGGAGGATACATGTCACCATCAGAATGGCGTTCATTAATATATCGCTCATACAGCGGATAGTGCTCTGTTTCATCAATACTTGTCGTTACCCAAACATTCAGATCGCGGTTTTTACTCGAGCACCTGCGTTGTTGCCTTGTAGGCTTAAAGTCTTTGACTACCAGGCGTGCGGGGATGCAGGCATTACAGTCATCACAGCGAGGAACATAGACATATCGACCACTGCGCCGAAACCCCATATCAGATAATTGGGAATATAAATGTGGATCAATTTCTACACCGGGTTCAACAAATGCTGTTGTTGCCTCTTTGTCATCAAGGTAACTACAGGGATGAGGCTCTGTCAAAAAGAGCCTGATCATTTGAACATCTGGTGTTATATCTCTTGACATATCAACACATCAACCAGTTATACGCTTAACATTTAGACAGTTTTTCATGGGATTTTACACAACCATTGCTGTGGCCAAAATGGGTGCATGTCTCTAAGTCGTATTAATTTTGCAATAAAGTCAGAACGAGGTATCTCTATTGCACCCATAGAACATAAATGGTTATTTGAAACCTGACAATCAATAAAACCTGTTTGAGTATATTGTTTTAGTATCAAAGACAGCTGTACCAATGCAATTTTTGACGCATCCCTTTCTAAGCTGAACATTGATTCGCCACAAAAAACGCCGCCAACTAATACACCATATAAACCACCGGCCAACACATTATCAAGCCACACCTCTAAAGAATGTGCGTGCCCTGAATAGTGTAATCCCAAATAAGCTTTCTTCATCTCTTGGGTAATCCATGTACTTGGTTGACCCTCACGAGGTGAAGCACAATGCGTCGTGACTTGTTCGAACACAGTATTTATTCGAATCTCCCAAGGCTTATTTCTTAAGGTTTTTTTTAGTGACCGGGAGACATGAATACTTTCAGGGAAAATAACTGTTCTTGGATTGGGTGACCACCACAATAGGGGCTGCCCATCTTCATACCATGGAAAAATACCCTGCTGGTATGCATCAAGAAGAGTACGTTGCGATAGGTTCCCCCCAACAGCTAATAAGCCATTGGGCTCCTCCAAAGCCATTTCAGGATTAGGGAATACAGGGTATTCATTATCCAGTAAAGGTAAGGCTGACACTTAATTGAATATAATCAATATCGGGGCTCTTAATAACTAAGCTTAAGACTCTAGGTGTCCAGAGCTAAGTCATCAAGATATTTTTCTGCATCCAGTGCAGCCATACATCCTGAACCTGCCGAAGTGACTGCTTGGCGATAAACATGGTCGGCTACATCACCCGCAGCAAATACACCAGGTACGGTTACTGCTGTTGCATTACCCTCATTTCCACCCTTAATGACCAGATAGCCATTTTTCATTTCGAGCTGACCTTCAAAAAGGTCAGTGTTGGGTTTGTGGCCAATAGCAATGAACACACCACTAACCTCAATTTCTTTGTCGGCTTCTCCCTGGGTACTTTTTAATGAGAGCCCGGTAACACCGGAATCATCACCTTTCACTTCTTCCAATGTGTGATTCCACAAGATATTAATATTGCCATTTTCAGCGCGATCCATCAGTTTATCCTGAAGGATTTTTTCAGAGCGCAGGGAGTCGCGGCGGTGTACCAATGTTACTTCACTACAGATATTGGATAGATAAAGGGCTTCTTCAACAGCGGTATTACCACCGCCAATGACTGCAACTTTTTTTCCCCTATAGAAGAAACCATCACAGGTTGCGCAAGCGCTAACACCTTGCCCCATATAAGCTTCCTCGGAGGGTAATCCTAGGTATTGTGCTGAAGCTCCGGTGCAAATAATTAATGCGTCGCAACTATAGTTATTGCTGCCTTTTAATTGAAAAGGTCTTTGTTGCAAATCTACACTGTCAATATGATCAAAAATGATTTCTGTATCAAAACGTTCAGCGTGCGCTTGCATACGCATCATTAGTTCAGGCCCTTGAACACCTTCTGCATCACCAGGCCAGTTATCAACATCCGTTGTCGTTGTTAACTGCCCACCTTGTTGAATACCCGTAATAACGACCGGATTAAGGTTTGCTCGGGCTGCATAAACTGCAGCAGTGTAACCCGCTGGACCAGAGCCAAGAATAATAAGCTTGTGGTGTTGTACATCGGACATAAATGTAGCTTCCAAGATTAGTGGGAATTATATGATTGATTAAATCGGCCATTTTATATCGGAGTATGATAGTGAATGAGACGGCATACAGAAAGTAGCATTTGTCTATCAACTGTATTTAGTGAACTTATACCGGTCACAAGTTGACTTGTTCGCTGGCATTTCAACCTGCTGCCATTACAATAGCGTGCAATTATAACGAATTTGGATAACCGTTTGAGTACAAACTTGACTAGAAAAAGCACGCCTAAAAAAACTACCAGTAAAGATGCTGAATTATTGCCACCCTCAAGAGTCAAGATGATGCTGAGGGAAGGCGCTCTAATAGGCTGGTTGCTGGTTTGTGTCTATCTTTTGCTTGCGCTTATTAGCCACTCTCCTGATGACCCCGGCTGGTCACATACCGGCAATGTTGATCAAGTAAGTAACTCCGCTGGCGCACTTGGCGCATGGCTTTCTGATGTCCTGTATTCTTTACTGGGTTACATGGCTTTCCTGTTCCCGGTGTTGCTAGCATTGCGAGCCTGGAATGTTTTTCGTTCTCATCAAAGTAATGAAAACAGTTCAGATAAAAGCAATCCTAGCGAAGGTGGTTTTGACGGGATCGTTTTTGCGCTACGTATTTTGGGGCTGATTTTAGTCATGGTTTGTGCCACTTGTCTGGCATCACTCCATTACGGCCATATTGAAACCTCATTACCCTTTGGGGTAGGGGGAATTCTCGGTTCATCTGTTTCAGTCGCAGCAGCTACAGCATTTAATTATGTGGGAAGCACACTGATATTACTCGCGGTCTTTCTTTTTGGTCTGACGGTATTTACTGATTTATCCTGGCTCGGATTAATAGAAAGCTTTGGTCGGATCACATTAAAATTTATTGAGTACATACAACATCTATTAGCTGCTCGAAAAGCCCGTAAAGAAGAAGAAAAACAAGCCGAGCAAGCCCAACAACATCGCAAAGAAATAAAGGCGAAACAAGCAAAAAAAGAAGCTTTCAGGAAACCACCAAGTATCCAAACACCCATCAAGAAAGCCGCACCTAGCCAAAGGGTTGAGAAAGAAAAACAAACCTCTCTTTTTGCCGAACCAGCAGAAGGAGGGTTGCCGACACTTGGGTTGTTAGATCAGGTGGAGGGTAATACAGGGAAGGGCTATTCCAAAGAGTCTTTGGAGGCAATGTCCAAACAGCTTGAGCTTAAACTCCAGGATTTTGGTATCAGTGTAGAGGTTGTAGAGGTTCTTCCTGGCCCGGTCGTAACCTGTTTTGAAATACAGCCTGCTGCTGGCGTTAAAGTTAGCCGTATTACTAATTTGGCAAAAGATTTGGCGCGCTCTCTGGCCGTAGTTAGCGTACGAGTAGTTGAAGTGATTCCTGGTAAATCGGTGGTTGGTATTGAAATCCCAAATGAACATCGAGAAATGGTTCGATTGAGTGAAGTCCTGTCCTCCGAAGTCTATGAACAGGCCAAATCTCCGATAACATTAGCGCTGGGCAATGATATTTCAGGTGCACCCGTATGTGCTGATTTGGCCAAGATGCCTCACTTGTTGGTAGCGGGGACAACAGGTTCAGGTAAATCTGTTGGCATTAATGTGATGCTGTTGAGCCTGCTGTACAAGTCCAGCCCTGAAGATGTTCGCCTTATTTTGGTTGACCCCAAAATGCTTGAGCTATCCGTTTATGATGATATCCCACACTTGCTCACACCAGTTGTCACGGACATGAAAGATGCGGCTAGCGCATTACGCTGGTGTGTGGGTGAAATGGAACGCCGATACAAGCTGATGGCTGCTTTGGGTGTCCGTAATCTTTCTGGTTATAACCGCAAGGTCATGGATGCCATAGCTGCGGGCAACCCCATTGCTGATCCACTCTGGCGTCCCGATGAGAATGCCAGCCTTTTTGCCGAGGAGGGTGATGTTCAGGTAGCACCATCCTTAGAAAAGCTTCCTTGTATTGTCGTCGTCATTGACGAGTTTGCCGACATGATGATGATTGTGGGCAAAAAAGTAGAGCAGTTAATTGCTCGTATTGCACAGAAAGCCAGGGCAGCAGGGATACACTTAATACTGGCAACCCAACGGCCTTCTGTTGATGTGATAACAGGGTTGATCAAAGCTAACGTGCCCAGCCGTATTGCCTTTCAAGTATCGTCAAAAATTGATTCACGAACTATTTTGGACCAAGGTGGCGCTGAGCAATTACTTGGGCATGGTGACATGCTTTATTTACCCCCGGGAACCAGTGTGCCTATTAGAGTTCATGGGGCTTTTGTGGATGATCATGAAGTTCACAAAGTTGTGGCTGACTGGAAGAGTAGAGGAGAACCTGAATACCTTGATGAGATTACTGATGAAGGTGCAACCAGTGGTATCCCTGTTCCCGGTTATTCTACAGAAAGTGGTGATGATTCAAATGATACGGAGTCTGACCCACTTTATGATGAAGCAGTCGCTTTTGTATTACAGACAAGAAAGGCCTCTATTTCTTCGGTACAGAGAAAATTACGGGTTGGATATAACC
>JALQUJ010000088.1 GCA_023263825.1 Porticoccus sp. | reverse complement strand
ATCACCCTTGATCAGTTTAAAGGCTTAGTTGCCTGTGGTGGTTTTTCATATGGTGATGTTCTTGGAGCAGGAAAAGGTTGGGCTAAAACTATTTTGTTTAACTCTGGTGCAAAAGAGCAATTCCAGCAATTTTTTAACCGTGAAGATACATTCAGTCTGGGTGTTTGCAACGGGTGTCAGATGTTGTCCAACCTTAAATCGCTGATACCGGGTGCAGAAAATTGGCCTCATTTTGTCCGCAATACTTCTGAGCAGTTTGAGGCGCGTTTATCCCTTGTCAGGGTTGAACCCAGTGCATCTGTTTTATTGCGAGACATGGTTGGCTCTTATATGCCTATAGCAGTTGCACATGGTGAAGGTAGGGCAGAATTCTCTAATGAAGGGTTTGGGAGTATGAGTGCGGAGGTTTTTAGTGCTTCAGGTGCTGTGGCTCTTCGCTACCTTGATAATTATAAGGAAACGACAGAAGTCTACCCAGCAAACCCCAACGGGTCTCCCATGGGCATAACCGGCGTTACCACAGCTGATGGACGTGCCACCATTATGATGCCCCACCCGGAGCGTGTATTCCGTACTGTGACTAATTCATGGCATCCGGATAATTGGCAAGAAGATGGTGCCTGGATGCGTTTATTTAGAAACGCACGGTTGTTTGTTGATTGAGTAGGTTGTTTGACGTGTAAATTATGGGACACAAAAAAGCCGGTAGTTAATGTAACTACCGGCTTTTTAGTTTTGCTTCTATTAATTCAGCTCTGTAGTTAGAGCTTAGAATTAAAGCCCTGAGTAGTAGGCCGCAAGATCATCTGCATCTTGATCTGTCAGGTTTTTAACCATGTTCGACATCATCCGGTTATTTCGCTGACCATCACGGAAAGCTTTGATTTGCTTGGAAAGGTAAGTTGCTTTTTGGCCAGCCAGATTAGGCCACAAGTCATTTGAACTTATACCATTGGCACCGTGACATCCTGCACAGGAGGTTGATTTTGCTTGCCCTGCAGCTGCATCACCTGCAATAGCTTGGCCAGTAGTTGCCATTAGGGTAGTGATTACCATTGTTCCAATCAGTTTTTTCATTGTTAAAGCTCCAGCTATAGAGTAAAACTTAAGATAAAGCTATTAGGGCTAGCCCCATTTTAGGAGGCACTATTAATTAGCTTATGTTGTATGTGTTATTTTGTCCAATTTTAATTCTTTCTTTTTAACAGAAAACTTAAAGTTAGGTTGTAAAAATTAGTTGATAGATATCAATCGCATCAATGTCTATTTTCTTGTTATGCCCTTCATGCAGCGGCTAACAAATAGTGAAGCCGTAAATAACGCAATAGCACCACCTTGGTGGGCCGCGGCAAGAGGTACTGGCACATGGAGAAGCAGGGTTGATATACCCATTGCTATCTGGATGAATAATAGGGCTATAAAAATGTAAATTCCCATTCGCAATGTGGTGGAGTTAGTTTTGCCTAAGCTTTTATAGGAAAAGCTCAAAATTAGTATAAATAACAGATAAGCAAATATCCGATGGTTAAACTGAATGGTGGTGATATCTTCAAACATCGCTAACCAGGCAGGCGTTGTACTGAAAAGTCCGGGGGGGATAAAGCTGTCTCCCATCAAAGGGAAGGTAGGGTAGGCGAACCCTGCCCGGGTTCCTGCCACTAAACCACCAGAAAGAATCATTAAAAATAACAACCCTGTTAGTACATAGGCGAAATTTTTTAGCCCACCAATTTGCTCGGGCCTGCATTCCTTAGTATTGCTAGGGGTTGTTTGCCTAGAGAACAGTCCAAAAGCCACCCACAATATATATGCATAGATTATTACGGCAGTTCCAAGGTGGGCGGTTAGCCTGTATTGGCTTACCCTTGGGTTATCGACTAAACCACTTTTGACCATGTACCAGCCTAATAACCCCTGGCAGCCGCCAAGAATAAACATGAAGATTAACTTTGGTGTGAGCCCGGTTTTGATACGCCCGGTAAAATAGAAAAACAAAAAGGGTACAAAAAAAATCACACCAATCAATCGCCCTAATACACGGTGTAGGTACTCGTACATAAAGATAGATTTAAATTCACCAACGCTCATCCCTTTATTTACTTTTTGATATTCAGGAAATTGCTTATATTTCTCAAATGTTGCTTGCCACTCTGTGTCATTGAGTGGCGGGATGACGCCCACTAAAGGTTTCCACTCAACCATAGACAGACCAGAATGGGTAAGGCGGGTAACACCCCCTAGGATAATCATGGCAAAGATGACACCCGCACAAAATAGCAGCCAGAGGGAGATTTGTCTGTCATAACGATCTTGGGTATTAAGCATGAATATTGAATTCTTTTATCCGTGGAAACTGAGCGCCTATTCTAGAGAAATGACCCACTTAATCAATAGAATGATGTTAGAGAATAGTAGGATTAGCCTTTACTTTAAACCCTTGTTTTTAACCGAAGCGATGATCTAACCAGGACGACCATCGGGTCGCGGGCTCGTTAGTACCGACCAATAAATACATACAAACAGAGAATAAGCCGTGATCCAGCAAAAAGCACTGATCAGGTACCCATTTGTTGTTTGATTGGTGAAGAGAGGGGTAGCGACTCTTATAATTGTTGCAATGACAAGCAATAGATAGCTAAAGCTAATTAGCCTTCCAACTTTCAGAGGCCTGCCTGTATGACCCAAAGAAACTCGACTAATCATGGCTAAGATCATTAGTCCCATACCGCCAATAGTTAGCCCATGTAATGTGGTTGAGAGGGGAAGATTTAAGCCAAAGTGAAATAAGGCCAGTGTTCCAATGCTCAAGATCATTAAAAGGTATGAAATGTGGAGAGACCATAGTAAAGGTGTTGATATTGTAAGTTTTGCATTCCACCGTCCAAATCGTATGGCATTGGCTAGCGTTGAGACCAGTAACAAAATACCGACAGGTAAAGCAGGTGCTACCTCCCGGCTAAGGAGGCTATAAAACATTACTAAAGCTAATGGAACAATGGATAGTAGCTCTAGGATTAATACAGGCGCAGGTTTTTTAAGGCTAAGAGCATTAGCGGTAAAAAAGGGAATAACACGGCCA
>JALQUJ010000169.1 GCA_023263825.1 Porticoccus sp. | reverse complement strand
GCCTCTAAACTTAACCAGGTTAGTGGCTGCGGGAAGGCCTATCGTTTTGGCGGAGAAAAGTTTTGTATTTTGTTCAGAGGTCGAACCCAAGAACAGGTTATAGACCATTTAGAAACCTTGCGACAAACTATTTCTGAATATGATATGACGGCAAGGGACAGAAAAAATCGACCCTGGGTACAGAATAAAGGTGAGAAAAAACGTGGTGCTTCTCGCCGTAAAGGAGATATTAGGGCAACTGTCAGTATGGGTGTGGCAGACTCTACAATTGCCCTAGACTTTAATATTGCATTGAAGAAAGCTGACGAAGCCATGTATCGGGCTAAACAAGGCGGCAGGAATCAAATAAAACAAGCGTAGCTTTCAACACCAGCATAAATCCGGCTAGTCCGCTTGCCTCACATACAATACCAAGCTGTGGCATACCAGTTCAAAACCATGCTCTTTAGCAATACGCCTTTGTAACTCTTCAATTTCTGTACTGTGGAACTCAACCACCTGACCACTATCCACATTAACCATATGATCATGGTGACCACCGCGCTCAACTTCATAAACGGCGGGGCCATTATCAAAATTATGGCGAGTCACGAGGCCGGCTGTCTCAAACTGGGTCAGAACGCGATAGACCGTTGCGATCCCTACATCCTCATCAGCTTCAATCAACTTCCGATAAACATCCTCAGCACTCATGTGAGGCTCTGTAGAGCCTTCTAGAATGTGTAAAATCTTCAGTCGTGGCGCAGTAACTTTTAATCCTGCTTCACGCAATTCACGGTTTTCATGATTCATTCCGTTATGAACCCTTCTATACATTGGATGGATTCGGTATTATCGCCCTTCGCGGATATGACTGGAACCCCATAATGCATTTTACTGCACGAATAGTATGTTGCCTGGCATTGGCCATGACCCTTTCGGGATGCTCGAAGCTATCTATGCCTGAAATGCCGAGCTTTGACTTCAGCATGCCAAAACTCCCCAGCATCTACAAGTTTGACATCCAACAGGGCAACGTCATCACTCAAGATATGATTGACAAGCTAAAGCCTGGCATGACCAAGTCTCAAGTACGATTTATTATGGGAACGCCTCTGATCGCCGACACATTCAGCCAAAATCGCTGGGATTATTTTTATAGCCTAAATCCTGCTGACAGAAGTGGTGAGGTTCGCGAACGTGTTGCTATCTTTTTTAAGGACGATCTACTTGTCGGCCTACGCGGTGACTTTATCCCGGGCGGAACGCCTGAAGAGGATGCTGCCGAGAACTCGGACAATGATGACCCACCTGAGACAACTGACTCAGATGCAGAGGTAAGTGAGGCACCAGGTAATACTGCTGAAGGCTAGTCTTCCCCAGCCTTAGCTTTTGCTGCTCGACGCTTGCGTACTTCTTTTGGATCCACAATAAGTGGGCGGTAAATCTCCACCCTGTCCTTTGGCTCCAACACATGCTCTTTGGGCGACTTTAGCCCTTTCGTCCCCAAGGCCTGGCCAAAAATACCCATCTTTGCACTTTCAAGGTCAATTTCAGGAAACTGCTCAACAATTCCTGATTGCTCCACGGCCTCAAATGCTGTGGTCCCATAGGGTACTTTCAATTCAGTCAGCTGTTGTCGATTAGGTAGCGCATAGGCTACCTCAACAATAATTAATTCTTTTTCGGCCACTATTTCACCCACTATCCATACACCTCTTGTGCTCTTTTAGCCAAAGCATCCACCAAATTAT
>JALQUJ010000066.1 GCA_023263825.1 Porticoccus sp. | reverse complement strand
GTTGCCCAAGGTGTTGGAGCAGTTACCCCAGCTTCATCTTGACAAGAATAACATAGAGGTGCCTTTGCCCAAATGTTGATCCTTGCCAACTTCCCACCCCTTCGTTGCACCTTGCAGATAATCTTGTAGGCCATTCTCATAACACCAGGTATCTGTCTCACCGCTATTCTCATCTTTAAAGCTCACTTCAAGCCCGGCACAGAGAACTGCCTTTGCTCTCAAGACATGCTTAAGTCGAGGAACAGAGAATTTGATTGAATCAAAGTATTGAGGGTCTGGCTGAAAACGCACTAAAGTGCCGGTGTTACGTTTTCCACAGCTATCCACGATGGATAAATCGGAAACCTTTTCTCCCCCAGCAAAACCCATTCGATAAATATTGCTATTCCGCTTTATGGTCACCTCAAGTTTGGATGACAAAGCGTTGACCACAGAAACACCTACGCCATGCAAACCACCGGAAAACTGATAGTTATCATTAGAAAATTTTCCACCCGCATGAAGCGTGGATAAGATTACCTCCACCCCTGGTAATCCCTGCTCAGGATGAATATCTACAGGCATACCTCTGCCGTCATCTGATACTGATAACGATCCATCTTTATTGAGCACAACCTCAACTTTACTGGCATGGCCTGCCAGTGCTTCATCAACACTGTTATCAATGACCTCTTGAGCCAAATGATTGGGACGCGTAGTATCTGTGTACATTCCTGGGCGTTTTCTAACGGGATCAAGACCTGTTAGAACTTCAATATCTTCTGCGGTGTAATTACTCATAAAACAGTCAATTTTTGTAAATAATAGTTGTTAGACAAGTTAGCTCTTTGGGTAAATCTAGAGCTCTAAAAAATCAATAATGGCAGGTAAATGTCGCTCGTAATGCTGAAAGCTGTGATCTCCACCCTGTTCAATGGTTAAAGCACATTGGGCATATTTCTCTTCCGCCTGTTGGTAATCCAAGACCTCATCACCAGTTTGCAACAGAACCCAGATATTTTCCGGTTTTTTTATCTGTTCAACATCTAGTGTCCGTGTTATATCGACGTGCCGCTGCTCAAGAATATAACGCTCACCCGTATGGTAGTTAGCATTTTCGCCCAAATACTCCATCATAAATTCATAGGGGCGAACAGCGGGATTGATCAATACAGATTTCAAACCGTATTTTTCCCCCAACCAGGTCGCATAATAACCACCCATAGAGCTGCCTATGAGTCCAACAGGCTCACAATACTGTTCAATCATGGACTGTAATTGGACAATGGCTTTATCGGGTTCACTGCTGAGGGCAGGGCATTCAAATGAAATAGACAATGGCTGTGTATCGAGCCATTTTTGCGTTTGCTGAGCTTTTAAGGAAGCCGGTGAACTATTAAAACCATGAATATAGATTAATGCCATAACTCAGCCCACACCTGTGTAGGATCGCATTATAGCGGGATTAATATGACTGGGAGAACAACAAGTATATTTTTGGAAATAATATGGAGAATTATGGGGGAAAGAAAGTTGTGATATTTAAGCAATGAGAAAAACTGAATGCTTTACGCTAAAGCCAATGGCCTCAATACCCCATACAATTTCGATCGATATTTTGCTCATCACAGGCAATGTGCTCAACACCTGTTTTTATACTGCCATCCGGAAAAAGTTCAATCCAGCGGTACCCAGGAGGTTGATTGCTGATATCAAAAGTAGCGCTATTGCTGGTAAATTGAAAACATGTAGATGGTGTTGTAAACACGGGTATGTCAAACCAGCGGGTCTCGCTTTCCTGGTGGACGTGTCCGGTAAAAATACCTTTTACCTTTTTATGAACACTTACCACTTCATCCAGCTTTTCACTGTTAGATATGCGCTGCTCATCCAACCACTGACACTGAATATCAACGGGTGGGTGGTGTACAAACAGTAGAATAAATTGATCCTTATATTGCTCCAACAGATCACTTAACGACTGAAGCTCATAAGCAGAAAGCTCTCCATTGACCCGACCAGGCACAGAACTTACCAGTGAAATCACAACCCACTCACCAAACTCTTTGGCCTTAACAAAAGGTTGTGGAATCGTTTTTTGCATTTGCTGAAAATCATCATGGTTTCCAGGGAGCCAACCATAATCCAGCTGATGAGATGCCATCATATTAGAAAACAACTGATAGGATGCCTCTGCACCCCCGCAAGCTATATCACCCGTCACAAAGGCGTAAGAAGAAGGTCTATTTACCCCAACCGCTGACAAGACCTTAGAAAAGGTGTCGTGGGTATTAACACCAGCAAGGTTAAAGGAGCAATCTAACCCTAAATGACAATCCGTCAGCTGAACCAAACGCACAATTTTATCGTTTGAATTCTTCCCACTAAAATATTGTTTTCTATGAATTGTACTCATTTGATAGCCACTTTGGCTCGGCAACCTACCATTTGATAGCAGCACCCATCCAGTTCACAGATGCCTACCACAATCGCACTATTGCGATGCCGCACCATAAGAGGGCTCAGCCATGTCATATCCATACTCGAGGCAGTGCGCCAGCCATTCCGACAGAAACTGATTCCATTGCGCCTTTTCACCCCTCTGATACATCCTCTTATTTGGATATTCATAACGGGGAAATACTCTCTTATTCCCTTCATACCAAACCACCTCTGACACCTTGGCATCGTGGTATAACCTCAATGTTAATACTGGCAATCTAAACCAAGGACTGCTCTTATCACTATTTTTTTTCTTTCCCGTTTCGTGATCTACCTTCTGAGCTAACTTGACCAATGTCGTATAGGGCGTTTGCTCCAAGACACTGAGTGTCAGCACACTATCCTCTACATGATGGATGCCAATTCTTCGCTCATCTCCCTGTACTATTTCCGGGAATAATTTCATCAAGCGAACGTAATTAGCATCGCAATCTGACATGTACCTGCTCAGGTCTACTTTGTATCGCATTTTGGCTCGATTAATCACGGCACTCGTTCACATTTTTTCGCATAAGATGGTATATAGCCCATTAATGTACTGATTCAGCGATATGGTCACAATTTGCACGCAGCCACATCAAACTTATTGTCGTTGCCGCATTATTAAATTGGCCTTGGCCAAACCACTCAAATACATCACTCTGCGGCAACACATGAAGCAAAATATCTTCTGCTTCATGCTCCAAACCAAAATTTCCACTGCAACCGGTCAAGTCGGTTAAAGCACAATACAGGTACATTCGTTCACTCGTGCCACCTGGACTTACCCAGTAATCACAAATAGGCATTAATTTTGAATTTTTGATCCCCGCCTCCTCTTCAACCTCCCTGTGAGCCACGCTCTCTAATGTTTGACCAGGTTCAACCATACCGGCTACCACTTCATACAACCACGGGCCATCTTCCTGATCAAGCGCACCAATACGGAACTGCTCCACCAATCCAATCAACTTGTTAACCGGGTCATATAACAAGACACCGACACAGTCACCACGCTCAAGTAATTCCCTTGTAATAGGCTGACTCCATCCACCAGCAAAAAGTTTGTGGCTCACGGTAAACCGAACCATCTTAAAGAAACCTTTGAACACGTCTTCTTTTCTAAGTAGCTTTACATCTTTCGAAGTAAACTTTTTATTGATCAATTTCACTTTTATTACCTATTAGCATTAATTACTCCTAAATAGCTTTTAATGATCCAAGATCCGTACAACACTCAACATGATGAAAACCACACTACACAGCCCCTTTGTCACTGTCCAGTAAGAGAAAATTTGATAGACTCTCTACAGCAAAAAAACTGGAAGGACTCTGCATGCGTCAACACATCATTCTCACCTTGGGCAGCCTGATTCTAGGCCTGACGAGTTCGCTGTCCTGGAGTGCAAATACACTTTCAGAAATCTATGAATTGGCTCTACAAAACGACCCCCAATTAAGAGCAGCTAAGGCACAATTTTTAGCCGGATCTGAGACCAAAAACATAAATAGAGCCAGACTATTGCCTCAAATTAGTGCCGTTGGGCAATACTCAGAAGATGAATATGAAGGTTCATCTACTCAAGTCTTAGGGCAAAGCGCCGTGTTTGGCCGCAAGGGTCACACCGATAGTGATGCAAAAAATTACTCTATTACGATATCCCAGCCTCTTTTTGATCTCCCTGCCTGGTTTTCATTTCAACAGGGCAAAGAACTTAGCGAACAAGCAAAACTGCAATTTTCTGCAGATCAGCAATCATTAATTTTACGCAGTGCCGATAGCTATTTTGATGTTCTCAGAGAACGAGAAAACCTGGAAACTGCACTGGCAGAAGAAAAGGCCATAAAACGGCAATTGGAACAAACCAGAGAACGCTTTGAAGTAGGGTTGCTACCTATCACGGATGTCCACGAAGCACAGGCAACCTATGACAGCGCTACCGTTGATACCTTGGAAGCAAAGGGAGCGCTGGATATTGCTTTTGAAGGACTGACTGTATTAACCGGTCAACCCCATGAGCAATTGGCTGGCTTAATGCCAGATTTCCCCATTAAGAAACCGGAACCACTTAACCGAGAAGACTGGGTTCAATTTGCCCTGAAAAATAACTTTGCTCTACAAGCGGCAAGACATGCCAGCGAAGCTGCCAACAATAATGCTCTGTCAAAAAAATATGAACATATGCCCACAATAACTGGCTCTCTGTCTTACTATGACAATCGTTCATCAAGTGAATTTAGGGGAGCAGATATAGCCCCTCCCAACGAGTTTTTTAGTAGCCCATCAGAAACCAATCAGGATGGCCACTCTGTCGGTGTAGAGTTAAATATACCTATTTTCACTGGTGGACTGGTAAGTGCAGAGCGTCGACAAGCCTATCAACAATTTGCGCAAGCAAAGGAAAATCATGTTGGTACTCGAAGAAATACGATTCAACAAGCTCGGTCACGACACTTACAAGTTCTCACAAACACGGCCCGTGTCATGGCTAGAAAACAAGCCATCACCTCTGCAGAAAGCGCATTGGAAGCAACGCAGGCAGGTTATGAGGCGGGAACTCGAAATATTGTTGATGTACTGATCGCTCAACGGGGCCTGTTTCAGGCTCGCCGCAACTATGCCAATGCTCGCTACGACTACATTGGCAGCTTCTTGCACCTCAAAGAGGTTGCTGGGCAGCTAAGTCCTAAAGATATTAATCAGCTAAACGTTTGGTTAGATCCAGAAATTATTGTCACGAAAGCTGGCGTTCAATAATAGAAAAAAGTTTATCCAAAGCACCACGGTTATTGTCTGTGACTGATTTAGCTGCATTTCCCATGCGCTCCACGGCTTGAACGTCTTGTAACAATGCCACTATTTGCTCAGCAATAGCATCAGCATCCTCACAAATAGCCATGCCTTGTGCCTCTCGCAGTAACCTAGAGGCCTCAGAGAAATTAAACAGGTGCGGCCCGCTGAGCACAGGGACGGCCCATATTGCCGGCTCAATCAGATTGTGCCCGCCCACAGGGACCAGGCTCCCCCCTACAAATGCAATATCACAAGCGCCAAAAAACAGTAGCAACTCGCCCATTGTATCGCCAAGTAAGACCTGATCATTCAATGTGGGTGGTTGTCCAGAACTTCGACGACAGAGCCCAAAACCTCTTTGAAGGCAAAGCTCTGCCACTTCATCAAAGCGCTCGGGATGGCGTGGCACCAAAACTAATAATAATTCAGGGCAATGGAGGCGTATCTGCTCAAAACTATCTAAAATAATCTGATCTTCACCACGGTGAGTGCTTGCCGCAAGAAAAATAGGGCGCTGTGCCTCCGACCGCCATTGGGATTTAAGTAATTTAGCTTGAGCTATTACCTCATCATCCAGATTAACATCAAATTTAATATTACCAGTAACCTCTAACTGTGTTCCCCTCAACCCCAGAGCCAGAAAACGAGCACCATCATTTTTATGTTGTGCTGCTACGCAACTAATATTCTTTAACATTGACGCAGTTAATCCACAAAACTTGCGATATCCATTCGCAGACTTTTCAGACAACCGGGCATTTGCCACAACGACAGGAATATCATGGCTACGACACTGGTGTATCAGATTGGGCCACAATTCTGTTTCCATAATAACTAGCAAGCTCGGGTGAACTTTTGCTAAAAACCTGCCCAATGCGTCGGGCAGATCATAAGGTGCATAAACGTGATAAATACGATCACCAAATGCAGACTGAACCCTTTCCGACCCTGTCGGGGTCATTGTTGTAACTGCTAGTAACGCTTCTGGGTAACGCTCTTGAAGCTGATTAATCATGGGGACAGCAGCCATGGTCTCACCGACGGAGACAGAATGAACCCAAATCACCTTTTGATTAGCAGGGATAGCTGGAACAAAACCAAACCTCTCGCCCCAGCGCTTAGAATATTCTGGTGCTTTTCGACTACGCCAAAGTAATCTTAATATGACCAATGGCACCATTAAATAAAACAACGATGTATAAAGAAAGCGAAGCATAAAAATTGTTAATGCCTTATGTTTTTACACCCAAGCAGTTATTTCTACCCAAGTTATTTTTATAATTAAGATATTAAGTATAGTAGTAGAGCAGGAAGAACACATTTCCCATGCGAGTTCGGAAGCATAAAGGCATTACTCAAGCTATACTAGCCCCGAAAGCCCCCCAAGAATAATCTTAGGTGTACAACTAGAATGTCTTCAATCAATAGAATGTCTTCAATCAAACACAACTCTTTAAGCTGCGATATTGCTATTGTAGGTGGAGGCATTGCTGGTTTGTGGTTACTCAACAGGCTGGTGAATAATGGCTACAACGCTATCCTTTTTGAGCAAAATGCTTTGGGAAGTGATCAAACAGTCGCTAGCCAAGGAATGATTCATGGCGGCATAAAATACACGCTAAGTGGAGCATTAACCGGTGCCTCTGAAGCCATTGCTGATATGCCCGCACATTGGCAAGCCTGCATGGAAGGAAAAGGCGATGTAAACCTGCAAGGAGCAAAAACCCTCAGTAATCATTTCTATATGTGGTCCAGTAACAGCACTCTATCAAAGATGACTACATTTTTAGCCAGCAAGGCTACACGAGGCCGCATTACCAAAGTCTGCAAAAGCGAACGCCCAGAGATTTTTCAACATAATGAGTTTAAAGGCAGCCTATATAAACTGGTAGATATGGTGCTGGACGTTCCCAGTGTGGTAAAAACATTGGCTGATAATTGCCAAGGACGTATTTTTAAAATTGACTGGAACAGAGCTCAATGGCACCACGGTAGTGATAAGCAGGATAATAATGATGTGGCTCTAGATTTTCTCTATGACGGCCAAGACTACCGCTTAAATGCCGATCAATTCGTATTAACCGCAGGCCAGGGTAACGAAGCTATTATGCAAGAGCTCGGTGTCAAATCGACTAAAATGCAGCGTCGCCCCCTGCAGCAAGTGATGGTAAAACACCACTACCCCAACAGGTTTTATGGCCATTGCCTGGGAGCAGAAACCACACCACGACTCACTATTTCAAGTCACACCTATGATGACAAAAGCCAAGTCTGGTACTTGGGAGGCTCTCTAGCCGAAAAAGGTGCCGAGCTTTCATCAGATGAGGTAATCGCCAGTGCGAAAAAAGAGCTAGAAGAATTAATGCCCTGGGTAAATTTATCCGATGCTCAATGGGCAGCCTTGCCAGTGGACCGAGCCGAGCCTCGACAACTCAATTTTGCTCGACCAGATAAAGCCTTTGCCAGTACAACCAAAGAATGCCCAAATGTCATTGTGGCCTGGCCAACCAAACTGACCCTGTGCCCCAATTTAGCGGATGAAGTCATCGAAATACTGGAAAAACAAAAAATAACAGCCTCTTCTGACCCTACGCCAGACCTACATTTTTTAAGCGCACCACCCATTGCTCTAACGCCCTGGGAAATAGCCTTTGGAGATTAATTTTGCTGCCTAAAAGACCTTTTGGAAGTACTGGTATTGACGTCAGCATACTCGGCCTTGGCACGGTGAAGCTGGGGCGAAATCAGGGAGTAAAATATCCAAATAGTTTTACCATTCCCACTGACCGTGAAGCCGCTAATTTAATTGCACTTGCACAGGACCTTGGCATCAACCTGATCGACACGGCACCAGCCTACGGGAATAGTGAGGAACGCCTTGGAACCTTGCTGAACGGGCAACGAGAACAGTGGGTTATATGCAGCAAGGTGGGAGAAGAATTCCAAGCAGGCCAATCACATTTTGACTTCTCACCCGAACACGTCCGCTTTAGTGTGGAAAGAAGTCTAAAACGTCTGAACAGTGAGATGATTGATATTGTTTTGGTCCACTCAGATGGTAATGATGAAAAAATCATCCGTGAATACGGCACATTGGAAGCGCTCGCCCAACTTAAAACCGAGGGAAAAATTCGTGCCTCAGGCATGTCCACTAAAACAGTAAAAGGTGGGTTGTTAGCTGCAGAGCAATCCGATGCTGTCATGGTCACCTGGAACCTGCAATACAACCAAGAAGTCCCGGTTATTGATTACTGTCAAAGACACAACAAAGGGGTGTTGATTAAAAAAGCCCTGGCCAGCGGTCATGCGGCACAAATAACAAATAAAGATCCGGTGCAACAAAGCTTTAAAATGATTTTTGGGCACCCGGGTGTGAGTAGCGCCATCGTGGGCACAATCAATCCGAAACATTTAAAAGACAATATATCAAAAGCACTAGCCACTCTGACATAGCAGATAGTCACAACCCACATAACTTACAGCTGGGCTTACAAGCCTTACTTTTCCTGGATTCTTTCCACAATGGCGGTGGTAGAGCAGTCATCCAAGAAATCCAACACAGCTATTTCACCGCCATAGCCTTCAACAATTTCCCAACCAACTACTTCCTTGCGACTGTAATCACCCCCTTTCACCAGAATATCCGGCTTAATCAATTCAAGCAGTCTCTCTGGAGTATCATCATCAAAGGAAACCACCCAATCTACCGCTTCTAACCCTGCCAACACTGCCATACGACGCTCAACGGGATTAATAGGACGGCCCTCACCTTTTAGCCGTGTCACCGATGCGTCAGAGTTAATGGCCAAAATCAATCGATCACCCTGCTTGCGAGCCTGTTCCAAATACCCCACATGACCGGCATGGAGAATATCGAAGCAACCATTGGTAAATACAATTTTTTCACCATGAGCGCGAGCATCGGCCACATCGACCAATAGCTGCTCCTCATTAACCACCCCCCTCTCTGAGCCCTGCTCCTGAGAGATAGCGCGACGTAATTCGGGCATACTGACCGTCGCTGTTCCAAGTTTACCCACCACAATGCCAGCGGAAATGTTCGCCATTGCCATAGCTTCAGGCAGCCCTTCACCCGCAGCCAGTGCTGTGGCTAATACAGAAATTACTGTATCGCCAGCACCGGTAACATCAAAGACCTCCCGTGCACGGGCAGGTAAATGTAACGCCTGTGTGCCCTTACGCAAAAGTGTCATTCCCTGCTCGCTGCGCGTTATCAGCAGCGCCTCAATGTCCAGCGCTACCAGTAATTTGGCTCCCTTTTCCACAATAGCTTGTTCATTTGTGCAAGCACCAACCACTGCTTCAAACTCAGCATGGTTTGGTGTCAATAAAGTTGCGCCTCGATAGCGCTCAAAATCTGTACCCTTGGGATCAACTAGCACTGGAACACTGTTTTGACGAGCCAATGCAATAATGGACTGTGGATCACTTAAGGTGCCTTTTGCATAATCGGAAAGCACTATAGCTCCCACGTTAGCTAATAATGTTTGGGTTTTTGATGGTAATTGGTCACAATCTTCCACTGCAAACCGTTCCTCAAAGTCCAGGCGAAGCAATTGCTGATGGCGGCTGATCACTCTGAGCTTTGTGATTGTTGGCTTAGATTCTGACACTTGGAAATCACAATGTATTCCTGCAGACTCAAGACGTGTTTGCAATGAATTAGCAGCATCATCTTCCCCTACAACTCCTACCAAAAAAGCACCGGCCCCCAGCGAAGCGATATTCAATGCCACATTTCCTGCACCACCGATACGATCTTCAGATTGCTCAATATTGACCACAGGCACCGGAGCCTCAGGTGAAATGCGAGAAGCCGCCCCATGCCAGTAGCGATCCAGCATAAGATCACCTACCACTAAAACCTGGGATTTATCAAAACGAGGCACAGCCAATTTCATGAATATTATCCTTTTGTACTTTATGGGTATCTTACCACAGGGTCCACCCGTATAATCGGCGCCATGGAGAAGGCAACGGCATGAAAAAACTTTCAAATGAGGGCTACCTAGCACTACGTGAAGTTGCAGAGGTCATTGAATCTGATGGACATGGAGACAAAGTTCTATTATTGCCTGACGGTTCCTACCTAAAGTTATTCCGACGGAAGCGCCTTTTATCAACAGCCCTTTATTCTCCCTATGTAAAACGATTTGCAAAGAATGCAAACAAACTGGCAATACTTGGTATACCAACCGTATCTATTATCAATCTTTTTCGAATTCCCTCGATCAAACGTACTGCTGTACATTACAGCCCTCTTACTGGAACCACATTAAGAGACATGAAACATGATATAAATGATTCATTAGCATTAAAACTCGGTAAGCTTATTAGAGAGCTCCACGACAAAGGTATTTATT
>JALQUJ010000041.1 GCA_023263825.1 Porticoccus sp. | reverse complement strand
GCTGCCCCTCCCGGCTCGAGCTGGCGCGTGGCAGCGGCGGGTGCGCGACGGGCGGGCTGGACCAGGGAGCGGCTCATACCATCGCGCGCCGTCCCACAGCTGCTTGCGCTGCGCTACCCGGTCGAGCGCAGTGGCGGCTCTATGTTGCCAACGGAAGAATCCCACTTCACCAAACGTGAAGCGAAAGAAGGCTGGCGTCTTTCCTGTCAGACACCCGTTAAACAGGATATGAAGGTTGAAGTGCCTGAAGATGTGTTTGGTGTTAAGCAATGGGAATGTACTGTTGAGTCTAACCCCAATGTGGCCACCTTTATTAAAGAGCTAACACTTAAGTTGCCTGAAGGTGAAAACGTGGACTTCCGCGCAGGTGGTTATGTTCAGCTGGAATGTCCTCCTCACCATGTGAAATACAGTGACTTCGATATTGAAGAAGAATATCGTGCTGACTGGGAGCGCTTTGGTTTCTTTGAGCACGAGTCTATCGTCACAGAGGATGTGATTCGCGCCTATTCCATGGCTAACTACCCGGAAGAGCGGGGTGTTGTTAAATTCAACATTCGTTGTGCTACGCCGCCTCCAGGTTCCCACGGGATCCCCCCGGGCATCATGTCTTCATGGGTATTTAACCTGAAGCCTGGTGACAAGGTAAAAGTATACGGGCCATTTGGTGAATTCTTTGCCAAAGATACTGATAACGAAATGGTGTTTGTTGGTGGTGGTGCTGGTATGGCCCCCATGCGTTCACATATTTTTGACCAGTTACGTCGCCTTAAGAGTACTCGCAAGATCTCATTCTGGTACGGTGCTCGCTCACTTCGTGAATGTTTCTATAACGACGAATACGATGAACTGGCCGCAGAGAACGAAAACTTCGATTGGCATCTAGCTTTGTCCGATCCTCAACCAGAAGATAACTGGGAAGGATTAGAGGGCTTTATTCACCAGGTACTGTTTGATAACTATTTGAAGGATCATCCAGCGCCTGAAGATTGCGAGTACTACATGTGTGGGCCTCCCATGATGAACGCTGCCGTGATCAAAATGCTAGTTGATCTCGGAGTTGAAAGGGACAATATCTTCCTCGATGACTTTGGCGGTTAATAAGCAGTGGCTAATTAGTTGCGGTTAATGAGGATAAAACCTATAAAAATAATAAAAACGGGGCCTAGGGCCTCGTTTTTGTTTCTCTGTGCCCTGTTGTTTTTAGCTGTTGGAGCTATCGGTGGATGCTCTGAAAAGCCGGAACAGCTTGTTTTCAGTGGTATGACAATGGGTACCAGTTATCAGGTAAAAATCATTACCAATGATGATGTGCCTACTGAAAATCTGGGCGAGCAAATAGAAAATCGTTTGTCATCTTTGAATCAGACTTTCTCCACCTATATTGAAACCTCTGAATTAATGCAATTTAATCAAGCTAAAACAGGGCAGCCTCAAGCCATATCAGAGGATATGCAGGTCGTCATGAGCATTGCCCAGGAAGTTTACGGTTTAACAGATGGTGCTTTCGATCCAACGGTAGCGCCATTAGTTAATTTGTGGGGGTTTGGGCCAAATGAGTCAAACAATGTTATTCCTCAATCTGAACAAATTCAGCAGGCTCTATCAGTCATAGGATTGAATCATTTAGTGCTGAATAAGGCGGCGAAAAAGGCTCAAAGAGAGCAGGATATAAAACTCGATTTTTCAGCTATCGCTAAAGGTTATGCTGTCGATGCTGTGGCTGATTTGTTGGAATCATCAGGTATACAACATTACTTAGTAGAAGTGGGTGGAGAGTTAAGGGCAGGGGGTTATAAACCAAATGGAGATTTATGGCGAATCGCCATTGAAAGACCATCATTGGTTCAGGGTGATGTGCAGCAGGTCATCGCCTTGCAAGATGTGGCTGTGGCAACTTCTGGGGATTACCGTAATTATTTTGAAAAAAATGGTAAACACTATTCACATACCATTGATCCAAGAATTGGATATCCAGTAGATCACGAATTGGCCTCCGTCACTGTTATCGAAGAAACAGCGGTAAAAGCCGATGCCTTGGCAACGGCAATGATGGTCATGGGCCCTGAAGATAGTTTAATGTTGGCAGAGAAATATAATATTCCTGTGTATATACTTGTTAAAGAAGCAGATGGTTTTAAAGTGCAATACTCAAAAGCATTTGCTCAATACCTTTCTGGAGACTAAACGTGTTGGAATTAACCCTCGCATTCGTTGTTTTAGCGCTGATCATGGTAGGTATGGCCATTGGTGTCATTATGGGTAAAAAGCCCCTTAAAGGCTCATGTGGTGGCGTTGGGGCTGCTCTGGGCGAGACAGACTATGTGTGTGACCTCTGTGGTGATGACCCCAATAAGTGTGATGAAATCAGTCAGGGCGATGCTAAAAGCACATTGAATGATTTAGCTTATGATGCGGCAAAGGCTAAGTGATTTAAGCTGAATTTAATCAATTGGTTATTTTCTATTTATATTAACGCCGTTAGAAGCGGTAGGCATTGTGCTTTAGAGACAATCCGTTTGCTAACCTTGCTAGGCTTTATTAAACATACTCAAGTTCAACTCTACTGGCTGGCCTAACCAATAAACAAACTCCGTATGGTCTTGCAAATCGTTACCGGTTAGAGCATGGACTAAAATAGTTAAATTTTTCCTTTGCACTTCTAGCCAAGGTATAAAACTTTCAAAATTTTTTTTGCCGAACGTAATTTGGCAACTCCAGCAAGGATGAGGCCCAACTAACTTCTCGTGAAAGCGACCTACCTTTAAACCAAATTTTTCTCCTGCCTCCTGGCAAAGCTTCTTCGCCGCCAGTCTAGATTCCTTATCAAAATAAACATGTGCGTGGTAAGCCTTATACAAATTGACCGGCCTCTTTATTTCTGCCATAGCATTTTCTCTACTTCTTGGTTAGCCTAAGAGCTTATTCAAAAGCCTAAGGCCTTATAACACGGAAGCACGCAAAGTTATTATTTGGCTGAAAGCCTTTAATAATAAGAGCCTTGGTGTGTTTTGATTGGGTTTCTATTGGTGACAAAACAAGTCACTTCCTGTGTTTAAAGACAAACCCTTTGGCCCATTGAATATAAAAATCAATAAGTTAGTGGGATTTCAACAATATTATAAAGCCTATGGCTTCTGAAAAAGGAGATTGGTATAAAGAAAAGGGGCGCACTTATTTTGGAGCGAAAGAAAAACTACGGATCTATCTAGCCGTTCCTAAATATCCAGCACATCCACAAACAATGTCAGGCGCTGACCAGGCTTAAGATATTTTTTAGGGTTAAGTTTGTTCCAGGCCAGGATGTCATTAATTTTAATATCAAACTTGCTGGCAATACGGTAGAGGGAATCGCCCCGGCGTACTTTGTATCTCAGCTTTTTAAGACTGGCGTAGGATGTAGCGTTACCATTAGCCTGTACTTTTAGTTTTTGGCCCAGTTTTAGCGGCGACGTCACATCCAGATTGTTCCATTTAGCAATGTTTCTTACACTCACTTTTTTGTTTTTTGCGATCTTCCACAAAGAGTCACCAGGCTTAACCGTATAGATACCCATCGCTCCCATAAGTGGGCTGTCAAAGCCGGTACCTGGAATTTTCAGTTTCTGACCGATACGCAGGAAGTCACTTCTTAAACCATTAGTTTTACGTAAGTGATTGACCGGTACTTGGTATCGTTGGGCAATGGTCGACAGGGAGTCACCTGATTTCACCTTGTACTGTTTGATGGGTGTCCATTGATTGCGCGGGGTGCTGGCCAGGGTTTTCTGGAATTTACTCACCGTGTGAATGGGCAGAAAAATATGCTGTGGGCCCTCTGGATGCGTGACCCAGCGGTTGTAACCTGCATTCAGTTTATGTAGCTCCTTGGTTTTTATGCCAGCCATACCTGCGGCTTTAGACAGGTCTATCTGCTCGGAAACAGCCACTTTCGTAAAGTAGGGCTTGTCTGCAACGTCTGGAAGGGTAATGCCATGCTTTTCTGGATTGGCAATAATACGTGATATGGCTAACAGCTGAGGCACATAAGCACGGGTTTCGCGGGGTAGTTTAAGTGACCAAAAATCCGTAGGCTTGCCTACTTTCTTATTTTTCTTAATGGCTCGTCTTACGTTACCTTCGCCTGAGTTATAAGCGGCAAGAGCTAACAGCCAGTCGCCATCAAAAAACTTGTTGAGGTATTTAAGGTATTTTATGGCAGCTTCTGTTGAAGCGACAGGGTCTCTGCGACCGTCATACCACCAATCTCTTTGCAGGCCAAAGCGCTTACTTGTGCCGGGAATAAATTGCCATAGGCCAGAGGCATGGCTGTGGGAGTAGGCAAGTGGGTCAAAGGCGCTTTCTACCGCTGGCAGTAATGCTAATTCCAGCGGCATATCATTGGCTTCCAATTCACCAATAATATGGTGAAGGAAAGGCTGTCCACGTGAGATCACACGGTCAATATAGCTTTGGCTGTTTTTGTACCAGGTAACTTGTTTTTCTATGCCGGGATTATTGTAGTGTTGGCCCAGCTGAAGGCCGTTTCGTAGCCGTGGCCATAGGTCTGATGTTTCAGTACTTTTTATTGGATTAGTTGCTGAATCTGGTTTTTTAGCTGCAATGCGCTTTTTAGTTTTTAACGATTTTACTTTTTGCTGGGTGTCGTCTTTGCTCGTACTGATAGAGTGTTGTTGTAGAGTTACATCGTTTCCAATTGATGCGTGTTGAGCAGTATTTTTGTGTTGATTGGGTGTCGTTTGAGGTTGTTTTGATGATTGGCTGCTACATCCGTAAATAAGTGTTAGCCCAAGTGCAATAATGATTTTGATGGCAGTTGCTGTTGTTTTTCGGCTTGTTCTTATACTTGTTATCGGCATCGTGGTTGTTAACACTTTATGAATATGAATTTTAAGGCTTAGCCTGGGTATATTTCTGACTGTATTACCAGTGCAGAATTATACTGGCCAGCTCTTCCGTGATCAATTTATGACAGGGAATAAAAAGGTTTGATGTGATGAAGTGAACAGTTTTTGCCCAATGGGTTGGGGGAGGCCCGATTAATGTGAAGGGCGTCTAGTGTGCATCCCTAAAAGCTGTCTTTCCATTGGCGGATTAACGCAAATGTTTCTACCTCAGACGATGCTTTACATTGGCCATATTTTTCAGCGGCTTCTTTGATTGATTCCTGATTTGAGCGCATAAAAGGGTTTGTGGCTAATTCCATCGCTAATGTTGAGGGAATGGTTGGCTTATTTTCAGCACGGGTTTTGGCTATGTCCTGAGCCCGTTGTTGTAAGTCACTGTTATAGGGCTCAACGGCTAAAGCAAAACGGGTGTTGGCTTCTGTGTATTCATGGGCGCAGTACAATTTAGTTTCTGGTGGAAGAGACGAGAGCCGAGAAAGGGATTGCCACATCTGTTCAGGGCTACCTTCAAATAGACGGCCACAGCCGTTAGCGAATATAGTGTCACCCAAAAAGACTAACGGCTCATTGGCTGCATAATAGGCGATATGGTCCAGTGTATGGCCTGGGATTTCGATAACGTTAAACTCGGTTCCCGCAATATCCAATTTATCGCCATCGATGACTATTTCAGTTGCCTGGGTAATTCCCTTAGGTCCATATACAGGGACTGTATATTGGGTGAGTAATTGTTCAATGCCACCCACATGATCATTGTGGTGGTGGGTGATCAAGATGCCTTTTAAGGTTAAACCCAATCCCTCAAGTGCTTCTAGTACGGGGTGAGCATCACCGGGATCAACGACATAGGCATCGCTGCTTCCCTGTTGGTGAAAAAGCCATATATAGTTATCAGTAAAGGCTGGAATGGTGTGAACAATAATAGGCATCATGGATATCGGTAGTGTTGAATGTATACCTTTATAATAAACCACTCGGCTGGTGTAGTATAAGTTCTTCTTTGTGCTCTTATTTAATTTGATGGTGTTGGGCGTAAATGCGTAACTTGTTCCGAAAAGCGACTCAATATTTTGATGC
>JALQUJ010000005.1 GCA_023263825.1 Porticoccus sp. | reverse complement strand
TGGCGAAATATGGCGGTACTCCTGGCCCAAATTGATGATCGCAGCATGCGCAGAATGGGTTTAGTCAGTATGTTGCTAGGTGCAGGCGCTTTGTACCTTATTAATGGCTAAGAGTATTAACGGCTAAGAATAAATAAGAGTTATGACCAAATAGGTAAATGTGATGACTGTAGCTGATCGCTGGCTATTGCCAGATGGTATTGAGGAAATTCTTCCCAATCAGGCTTTCCGTGTAGAAAGTCTGCGTCGTCAGGTGCTCGACTTGTACCATAGCTGGGGTTATGACCTAGTCATTCCACCCCTTGTAGAATTTACTGATTCGCTATTGAGCGGTACAGGCTCAGACTTGGATCTGATGACGTTTAAAGTAACGGATCAACTCAGTGGGCGCATGATGGGTATTCGTGCTGATATGACTCCACAGACTAGCCGAATGGATGCACACAGTTTAAGGCGAAATGGCCCCAGCCGTTTGTGCTATACCGGCACAGTTTTGTATACCAAACCACGCTACCCATTGGCTAGTCGCTCCCCCATTCAAATTGGGGTGGAGTTGTATGGTGAAGCTGGTTTAGATGCTGATATCGAAGTGATCAGTCTTATGGTGGAAACCTTGCGATTAGCAGGGTTGGAAAAGCCCCAGTTAGACCTTGGGCATGTTGGTATTTACGGTAATTTGCTGGAAGAGGCCGAACTGACAAAAGAACAGGAATCCGAATTATTTGATTTGCTACAAAGTAAATCAGTGCCGGAATTAAATGCCTGGGTTACACAAAATATTGAAAAGCAGACGATTGCTAAGTGGATATTGGCACTGGTTGATCTTGCTGGTGATGAATCTGTACTTGATCGCGCCCGAGAATTATTTACCGATGCCCCGGCCGAGGTTGAGCTGGCACTTGATGAATTACAGGCCGTTGTCGATGCCCTTAAAGTAAGCAGCCCTGATGCAGAGCTGTATCTGGATTTGAGTGAGTTGCGTGGCTATCACTATCATACTGGTGTGGTGTTTGCTGCCTATGCTCCAGGTGTTGGGCAGGCTATTGGCAATGGTGGTCGTTATGATCATGTCGGTGAAGCTTTTGGACGGTCGCGACCAGCAACCGGCTTTAACATGAGTCTACAAGCCCTTGTTCAGTGTTCCATGGCTCATAATGATGTTAGTCATCTTCCAAGCGGTATTTACGCGCCGGTTACTGAAGAGGCCGCATCAGGCCAACAAAAAGCCATTGCAGAATTAAGAAAAAATGGCGAAAGAGTCGTCTGTGGTTTTCCAGGCCAGCAGCCTGATTACCAAGAGCTGCATTGTGATCGTCAGTTACTGTTACAGAATGGCGAGTTTAAAGTAACCGCGATTTAGCCGAATCTATTTAGGTAGTATTTTAGGTAGTTTAAATCTTCATTTTTTTAGGTTAGAGATATCAGATGGGTAAGAATGTCGTGGTGCTTGGCACCCAATGGGGTGACGAAGGCAAAGGTAAAATTGTCGATTTGCTAACGGACCAAGCCAGTGTAGTAGCTAGGTTTCAAGGTGGCCATAATGCCGGTCACACCTTAGTGATTGACGGTAAGAAAACGGTATTACATCTGATACCTTCCGGTATTCTTCGTGACAATGTTACCTGCCTTATTGGTAATGGTGTGGTGTTGTCACCAGAGGCCTTATTAAAAGAAATGGCAGAGCTCCATGAGCAGGGAGTGCCGGTTCGTGAAAGGTTAAGAATATCACCTGCTTGCCCATTGATTCTACCTATTCATATTGCCTTAGATCAGGCCCGTGAGCGCGCCCGCGGCAGTGCCAAAATTGGTACTACAGGCCGGGGTATTGGCCCTGCGTATGAAGATAAAGTTGCCCGTCGAGGTTTGCGTGTTGGCGATATGTTTAATCGTGAACAGTTTGCTATAAAACTAAAAGAATTAATGGATTACCATAATTTTATGCTGACCTCTTTTTATAACGAGGAGGCCGTGGATTATGACGATACTCTGAATAAAGCTATCGCTTGGGCCGATGAAATTGAGCCAATGGTTGATGATGTTACCAGCGTGCTACATAGCACCCGTGAAAACGGCGGTAATATTATGTTTGAAGGCGCTCAAGGATCATTACTTGATATTGACCACGGCACTTACCCTTTTGTCACCTCTTCCAATACCACTGCGGGTGGTACAGCAACAGGTAGTGGCTTTGGCCCTTTGTATTTAGATTATGTTCTGGGTATCACCAAGGCTTATACAACCCGTGTTGGTTCCGGACCATTCCCTACAGAGCTTTTTTGCGATGTAGGACAGCACTTGGGTGAAAAAGGGCATGAATTTGGTGCCACAACAGGCCGTGAGCGTCGTTGTGGTTGGTTTGATACTATCGCTTTGAAGCAGGCTATTCGGATTAATTCTGTTTCTGGAATTTGTTTGACCAAACTTGATGTGCTTGATGGCCTCGAGACCATTAAGCTTTGTCTCGGATATACCGATGCCCAGGGTAATGATGCGGGCATTCCCAGTCATGCAGATGATTACGAAGGCTTGGTGCCAGTCTATGAAGAGATGTCGGGTTGGTCAGAATCAACGGTAGGTGCCAAGTCTTTGAATGACCTTCCTGACAATGCGCGTGCATATATTGCACGAATTGAAGAAATTTTAATGACACCTGTCGATATTATTTCAACGGGTCCAGATCGTGTTGAAACAATTGTTTTACGCCATCCTTTTGCTTAGAAAAAAACTATCAGGAAAAGTATATTGCATCATAGATTTATATACTTTTCCTGAGACAATTTATCACTAAAAAAATCTTTTTTTAGTGCTTCTAATTTTTTATTTTAATCACTTGCCTCGCCTTAATTACTATTAAATCCAGAAAACACATTTGCGTTTTCTGGATATCACTTCTACAGTTTTTATCGTTAAACGGTGTAAATAAAAACAATACTCAGGTCGATGTACTATTCGGTTAGAGGGATCGAATGGATGGCCTCCGAAACATAGGAGCTAATATGTCAGGGCTATTGAGGAGTGAATTACCGTTCTTGTATGGGTTTGTTCAGATAGATCTGAGCAACATTTTTCTATTCAATTATCTTTAATCCAAGTGCTTTTCATTAAACCGTCTTCCACCAAATTGCTTTTTACCAAATTGGCAGGGGAGCACTGATGGAAACGACACACACTGGAGAGCTTTGGCCTTACTCTCTTTGGCTGGTATTCCGCTAACAGCAGGTTTTATTGGAAAGTTGTATGTATTTAGTGCGGGTATAGAAGGTGCCCTTTGGATCTTGTTGGGTGCTTTAGTATTAGGGGGTGCCATAGGGATCTACTACTACTTGAGAATTATTTATGTAATGACCTTACAGGAAGATAATAAAGTTATTGGACGTACGATCCCCTGGTTAGGTGAAACGGTTGCTGTTGTGCTTGCAGGATTGGTTATTTGGTTAGGGGTTTTCCCCAGCCGTTGATGGTGTATATCGGTGAGTTTTTCCAATACGTATTATTTCCACCGATTTACTTAATATTGGTGAACTTGCACATATGAAAATGTTTTATATTCTAAAAGTAAGTAAAAAAATAAAGAGGTCTTATTTATGCTGCATTCAGTAGAACTCCAAGACTATATGCTTACAAACCAAGTAAAGGTGAAAGCTGATACCGACCTTTTTGATGCCATAAACGCTATTCTTGAATATAAAATTTCAGGGATGTGTGTGGTTGATGAAGAAAACCATCTGGTTGGAATGTTATCTGAAATGGATTGTTTAAATGCCATTTTGAGTGCGATTTATAACGAGGAAACCAGTGTCGGACCAGTCAGTTAATTTATGACTACCGATCTTTTTTCTGTGTCGCCACATGCAGATATTGTGGATGTAGCACAGGAAATGCTGAAACGAGGTTACCGTCGTTGTCCTGTAGTTCAAGATGGCAAGTTGGTAGGGCAGGTTACTTGTCGTCAGCTTTTACGGGCCGTCGAAGAATTTTCTACTTCTTAGCTGAATTTTAGTTTAGCTAAAGCTTAGACGTTTTATTTGCAAACTGCTGTTAATGTAAATTAACAGCAGGTATCAGGTTGTCATTTCGAGCTTGTCTTCTTCCGAACTGCATCAATAATAAATAGCCGACAAGCATGAGTAGAATCATTCCTCCAATCCAGAACAGTGATTGCTGAGGCTGTGTGGTCAGGTTACCTGCTTGGTACACAATGACAGCTACAGAGTAGGCAAGAAGTGTATTCCATGTGGCAGAGAAAAATGCCCATGCACCTCCGGCCTCTTTATAGATAGCTCCTAATGTCGCTACACATGGCATATAGAGTAGAACAAAAAGAATGTAACTAAATGCAGCCAGAGGCCCATCAAATAATTGCTGCATTAAGGTAATAGTTGAGACCTCAATATCTTGTGCATCAGCGGTAGCGTTTTGATCAGATAAATCGCCAATACCTAAACCCAATGGATCTCCCCACATTTCATTGACTTCTGCCAGGTTTGCCGGGATGGTGGCAATAGCTTCTTTTAGCTGGCCAGGAATACTGACCTCATCGTGTGCAATTGCTGTGTTCTCATCCCGCGCCATACCGGAATAAAGTGCATCAAGGGTGCCGACTACTACTTCTTTGGCAAAAATTCCGCTGAAAATCCCAACAGTGGCTGGCCAGTTTTCTTCTTTTACACCTAATGGCTCAAAAATTGGTGTAATGGTTTTGCCAATGGCCGAAAGCATTGAGCGTTCGGTATTTTCATTGTTAAAGCTGCCATCGGTTCCAATGGAGTTAACAAAGTTCAGAACAATAACAACAATGACAATGGCTTTTCCCGCTCGGACCATAAAGTCTTTAAGGCGATGCCAGGTGTGTATAAGCAGACCTTTTATCGTGGGCACATGGTAGTTAGGTAACTCCATAATAAAAGGTGATATATCACGACTCAGCATTTTTCTGCGGACTAACAATCCAGTGAGAACCGCAAGTGCAATACCAATTATATACAACCCAAAGACAACATTTTGACCGTTTTTATGGAAAAAGGCGGTAGCAAATAAAATGTAAACAGTGAGTCTGGCCCCACAGGACATAAAGGGTGCCATTAGGGTTGTCAGTAACCGATCTTGGTGTGTATCCAATGTGCGGCTCGCCATTACAGATGGCACATTACAACCAAAACCCACCACAAGGGGTACAAAGGATTTTCCAGGTAATCCGATGCTGTGCATTAATCGGTCAAGTATAAATGCTGCACGGGCCATGTAACCGGAGTCTTCCAGAAAGGTCTGGAACAGGAACAGGGTGCCTATTACGGGTAAGAAACTGGCAACCAATTGAATGCCACCACCTGCACCATCTGCAATAAAAGCGATGAGCCAGGGAGGGCAGTGAATAGCGGTTAGCAGTTGTCTCGGTAACTCAACAAAAATAGCACCTGCGGCCATATCAAAAAAATCAATGAATGCGCCACCAAAGTTAATGGTGACCATAAACATCATATACATCACACCAAGAAAGGCGGGGAATGCGAGGTAGCGGTTTAGCAATAGGCAGTCGACGTGGTCCGAGATAGATTTTTTATTTTGTTCATCGTAATGAACGGCATCCACTGTGATGGTATTGATCCATTGGTAACGATCGGTAATCAATGCGTCAGCTGCACTAGATCCTAATTGTTTCTCAAGTTCATCTACCGATTCATTCATTTGTGTTGATAAATATTCGGGAAACTGTGCGAGAACGGCTCTATCTCGTTCCAGTACTGCAGTAGCGCCTAAGCGAGATGAATCAGATTTATACTGATGCATCAAATATAAAATTTGTTGTGTCGTTTCTTCTAAAGGTTCGTATACAGTGATCGGGTGTGAACGATCGGTATCCTTCATAAGATAGTTGCTGGCAATATCAATTAAAGTGCCAATACCTTCACTGCGACTGGCTACCAGAGGGACTACTGGAAACCCTATTTTTTCTGAGAGTTCATAGGGATCAATATGAATACCATTTTGGTCGGCCACATCCATCATATTGAGCGCAATAACCAGAGGCAGGCCCGCATCCATTAATTGTGTTGATAGATAGAGCCCCCGCTCAAGGCTTGAAGCATCAATGATATTGATGATGAGGTCTGCATTGTTTTCTAGTACAAATTGCTGCGCAATTTGCTGATCGATAGAGTCATCTTCACAGGAAACATGTAAGGAATAGGTGCCGGGTAAATCAACCAGTTCGAAATTGGCTCCAGCGTGCTTGAAGCTCCCGGTTTTCTTTTCAACGGTGACTCCAGGCCAGTTGCCCACTTTTTGATGGGCACCAGTAAGTGCATTAAATAGTGTGGTTTTGCCACAGTTAGGATTGCCGACCAGAGCAATAGTAAATTCCTGACTCATAACCGATCTACCAACAGTCCTTCTGCTTCATGGCTTCTCAGACTGAGTCGAAACCCTCTTATCAGTATGGCGACAGGGTCACCTAGCGGTGCACGGTGTTGCACCACAAAGGGAGTGCCTGGGATTAATCCAAGGCTCATCAGGCGATTTCGATAAGCTTCAGGGACATCTTTAAAGCCGCTGATTTGAGCTTGATCGCCCACTTGTAGTTGATTAAATGCTGTTGTCATAAAGATAAGCCGGCAAATACACTTCTTTACAAATGATAATAATTATCAGTTATATTGAAGGAAGAAGCAATAAGCACATGATTTGTCCGGCTATTTGATACATGAATGGTTGATTTAAATCACTGTTGGACTTGGAATAAAGAGCCATGACTAGCGGGGACTTGGTGTGTGGTTGTTATCTGTTTTTATTTCAATGAGTTAAGTAATATCAGGGTTTGATTGCGGGTAGCGTCTACCGCTTCAGTGATGGTATCAGCACTTTGTTGACTCTTACCCAGTCCCTCCCAGTGATCGCCCCAGGTTTCCACTAATTGGTCCGCACTTTGGGGAACAGGTTCGGGCATCAGTGTGGTCAGATCCCTGATTGTGAGTACGTAGGACCATCCAGTGCGAGGGTTTCCCTTATCTTCGGCTTTGTCGTAGTGGCGATGAAAGACCAATTGTTGTAGTTCGCCCAGTTTTAGTAAGGTTTCAAATGCGGCCATACGGTGGTTATGGTTTTCTTCCGTTTGTTCATGCCTCCAACTAGTGTAAGACAGGCTGCTCACAGCAATAACAAGACTTATAAGTGCAACGAAGTTGCGTCGAAGTTGCTCTGCAATAGTTAGATTTAATTTTGGCATAGGGCGGTGGTAACAATATAAAGTTATATTTATTGTGAATAATTGTCCTGAAAATCAGTATAGCTCAGATAGATTTTTGGTGAACCTCATGTGAGGTTTGGTGAGATGGTTGTAGTTAAGATGTTGGGATGACGTTGTCTATGATGGTGGTTTAAGAACCGGGAGACTTTGATGCATAAACTGGTATTTTATGTTCCAGAAGAATATTTAGAATTAACCAAAGAGGCTATTTTTAGCGTTGGTGCAGGACAAATAGGGGATTATGAACAATGTTGTTGGCAGATACTGGGCTCCGGACAATTTAGACCTCAGCAAGACAGCTCACCATTTGTAGGCGAGATTGGTAGGCTTGAGACGGTTGATGAATATAGAGTTGAGTTGGTGTGTAAGGATGAGCTCGTTGAGGCTGCAGTTCAGGCCCTGTTAAAAGCCCATCCTTACGAAGAACCTGCTTACGATGTTTGGCGATTGGCTGACATCAACCTATAAGCAGAGAATGTATCCACATTAAGAGCGCAAGCTTTTCCATGGTCTAGTTATGGTTCCTGTCCTTACTTCAGTGAGGTTTGATTTACTATCTTGAAAATGGTGGTGCAGCATTAATTCCATGACGGGAAATGCCAACTGATCCCATGGGACTTCACTTTCTCTAAATAACTCGACTTCTAACGATTCTATTCCGGGGCTAAAGTCTGCCTCGCTCTGAGAATTAGGGCTAATAGGCCCCCGGTAAAACATATAGACTTGATTAATGTGGGGGATATCAAAAACCCCACTTAGAATAGGGTTGTCGATACGGGCATTTGCTTCTTCTTCACACTCACGAAGGGCACCTTCAAGGGCTGTTTCCCCGTTTTCCATAAACCCTGCAGGCAGCGTCCAGAGTCCATGGCGTGGCTCTATAGCTCGGCGGCAAAGGAGCACTTGATCGCCAGCAACTGGAATGCATCCGGCAATAATACGCGGGTTTTGATAGTGGATAGTCTCACAATGGCCACAGACGTGACGTTCACGATTATCACCCTCAGGAATTTTTAAATTAACAGGTTGGCCACACTGACTACAAAAATTCATAAATCACACGCTATCATTGATAAGAAGGGCGTTAAAACCAAGGATACTGCAATCCAGTTTATTGAAAAAACAAAGTATGTTGTCAGTATATATAAATGTCAGGTGAGGTAGTTATTTTATGCAGGGGTTATTTAGGTGAAGCAATTGCTGTCATTGATCACAGAGGGATTGTCCCCTCTGCTTGTTGAGCGGCCTTTACCTGTGGACGATGATTTGGGTGAGGCAGCAATCCTTCTAGCACTTACTAAGGATGTAGAAAATCCCAGAATTATTTTGACCAAGCGGGCTGAGCACTTGAACTCTCACCGCGGTGAAGTGGCTTTTCCCGGAGGAAAGTGGGAGTCAGGAGATAGAGATTTATTAGCCACAGCTCTTCGTGAGACGGAAGAAGAGATAGGTTTGCCTGAGACTCATGTTGAGGTTATTGCCAGTCTGCCTGTGAATTACACACGACATAGTATGCGTGTCAGATCTTATGTTGGGCTTATTCCGGCAAACTTACCGTTAAAGGCAAATCCTGATGAGCTGGATACAGTTTTTGATGTCCCTGTTAAATATTTTCTAGATCAATCAAACCTGACAGTGGATCATTTTACTGGCCCTGACTACAGTTTGAATATGCCCTGCTATATTTATCAGGGTTACCGTATCTGGGGTTTTTCTTTAGTGGTGCTGGCTGATTTTCTTAACAGGTCTCTGAATGCTGGTATCGATCTGCATTACCCGGATCGTGATAATTTAGGGCCATCTAAACATTAATTTGTAAAATGTATTGATGGTGAACAGGTTGAACCTGTGATCAATTCACCGGATAATTATTCTTATTCAATTTAAATGCCCCCAAATTTATTGTTTTACACGTGAGAGATTTTTAATCGTGTAGCTGAACTGGGGCATATCACACTATTTTGTAAATATTATGATGGGCACCGATTTATGACTGGAACTATCCCATCACCCTGCGTATCCATTTGTTCAATGAACAGTGATGATCTTTGTATTGGCTGTTACCGTACATCTAAAGAAATTAGAGAGTGGCTGTTAATGGAAGATGGTGAACGTTTGGATGTGACTGAAAAAGCTGGTGAACGATCGAGAAAAAATAATCCCTTTGTATAGCCCACTATTTAAATAGCAGTTTTTATTGCATAGTAGTTTTTAGTTATCGTCTTCGTCGTCATCCTCTTTGGGCTCACTTTTAATCAGCAGGCGTTTTACCTTTAATTTGGCAACTTTTTTACCGCTTAACTCCAATGTTTCAAAGCGGTAGTGGCCAATGGTAAAAGTAACGTTGCCATCTGGGATGTTTTCTAAGTGCTCAAGTACCAGGCCATTAATAGTTTTTGGCCCATCTGTTGGTAGATCCCAGTGATTGGCTTTGTTGATGTCTCGGATTGTGGCCGACCCATCGATTTCAAATATTCTATGTTCCAGTTTGATGATCTCTTCTTGTTTTTCTTCTGCTTTGTTTGTCGTGAAATCTCCAACAATTTCTTCTAGCAGGTCTTCCATGGTGACGAGCCCTTCGACCTCACCGTATTCATCCACAACAAATCCAATTCGCCGTCGCATTTTTCGAAAATTCAGAAGCTGTTTATTTAAAGGTGTGTTTTCAGGGACAAAATAAGGTTCACGGGTAAACCGCTTTACTGCTTCCTTGGTTAACCCTTCACCGCCACCTCGTAAAATTCGAGTAACATTTTTCATGTGAAGGAAGCCCACTACCTGATTAATGTCCCCTTTGTATACTGGCAAACGGGTGTAGCCACAGTTGATGATGGTGTTGAGGATGGTCTCAATATCATCTTCCAGATTTAGTCCCACAATCTCATTGCGGGGCACCATAATGTCATTTACGGTCACGGTTTCCAGATCCAGAATATTCATCAACATATCCTGGTGTTCAGGAATTTTCTGGCTGGAAACATCTACAACTGTGCGGATTTCATCCCTGCTTAAGCCATCATCCCGGCCTTTTTTCGGATTGACGCCAAAAATGAGCAGTAATCCATTAGAGATATGATTGATCAGCCAAACAAACGGGTAAAATAAAATTAATAGGGGGCGTAAAATATAGCTGGCAGTGAAGGCAATGCCCTCAGGGTGTAATGCCGCTACTGTTTTTGGTGTGACTTCTGAAAAAATAAGCACGGCAAGAGTGAGTAGTAGTGTTGCTACCAAGATGCCAGTATCACCCGCAAGGCGAATTGCTATGACCGTGGCAATTGCCGAAGCCAGGATATTAACCAGATTGTTGCCGATTAAAATAATGCCGATAAGGCGGTCAGGTCGTTTTAGAAGCTTGTAGGCTTGCCGTGCGCCGCCATGTTTTTTACGCAAATGCTTCAACCGATAACGGTTGAGGGACATCATGGCCGTTTCAGAGCTTGAGAAAAATGCTGATAATAGAAGTAGGCTGCCTAGTATAGTAAATAGCAGCCACAGAGGAGCATCGTCCAACGGAGGAAAAACCTCATATTCTTATAGGGTTGGCCATGTTGAAGAAGTTTTTCTGAATTGGCAAGAGTTGATGTCAAATGAGGAGGGCAACATGGTATGGATGTTGTTAGGGACTGAGTAGTACCTCAATAACAAACTTGCTACCCCAGTACGCCAGTGCCATGGCGCTGAAGCCGATAAGTGTCCAGCGAATGGCAGTGTTTCCTCTCCAGCCCTTGACGTGGCGACCCCACAATAAGATAGCAAAAAGCACCCATGCAATGAGTGAAAAAACTGCTTTATGGGCCAAATGTTGAGCGAAAAAGTCATCAAAGAACAGAAAGCCTGTGATAAGAGATGATGTCAGCAGCCCAAAGCCTGCCCATAACACCTCAAATAACATTGCTTCCATGGTTTGAAGGGGAGGAATCGCTTGTAAAAAGCTACCCAGATGTTTGTGGCGCAACCGCCAGTTTTGAAAAGCTAAAAGCAGAGCCTGAAATGCGGCAATGGTGATCAGGCTGTAGGACAGAATAGACACAAAGATATGGATGCCAATAGGAGTCGATACTGAATCCCATGCGGCTCCGGTACTGCCAATAAATAATGTGGTCGCAAGTGTGAGAATAGCCAAGGGAAATAAAATTAAGAACAGGCTGTGAACAGGTTTACGCAGGCTACTAATTAAAACGATTAAATTAATGGCAAAGACAATAACGGTTGTCATTGGGAATAACCCAAAATCCAGGCCTTTATCGGTAAAAACCCACTGAATACTGGCGTAGCCGTGCAACGCTACTGCTGGAGTGGTAACCAACTGTAACGAGGCCACCTTTAGTGCGGGGTGCTTGCGAAGTTGCAGCACCTGATAAAGGATGGCACAAAGGTAAAGAGCAATAGCTGCTATGGCGCTTAGCATAAGCCTGTCATTTATTGATGCTGAGTAAATTATTTTAGGAGCAAAGTGTGTCACAGATGTCTTCTGGCGAAAAGGGTTGAAGGCCCTTAAAGAAGAGGGCAAAGAGGTTATATCCACAGCAATAACGATATTTGGTTTGTTTTCCACCCAGTGCTTTAGGGCGGCTTTAAGGTATAATCCCATTCCCTCGAATTAACCGTTCTAGAACACTTGGATTAACTGATAGCACAATAGGAAAGATAGAATCCCCATGGCGATGTTTGAAAATCTGAGCGACCGCTTATCCCACTCGTTAAAAAAGATCTCTGGTAAAGCCAGCCTCACTGAAGAAAATATTCAGGAAACCCTGCGTGAAGTACGTATGGCACTGCTCGAAGCGGATGTGGCGTTGCCTGTTGTTAAAGTTTTTGTGGATGGTGTTAAACAGAGAGCTTTAGGGCAGGAAGTAAGTCAGAGCCTTAATCCGGGGCAGCAATTTTTAAAGATTGTTCAGGCTGAACTTGAACATGTGATGGGGGATAGTAACGAGGAGCTAAACCTCGCAGCACAGCCCCCAGCAGTTGTTCTGATGGCAGGTCTGCAAGGTGCAGGTAAAACCACCTCCGTTGCCAAACTTGCTAAGTTCCTGAAAGAGCGTCATAAGAAAAAAGTCATGGTAGTGAGTGCGGATGTCTACCGTCCCGCTGCAATAAAACAGTTGGAAACATTGGCTAATGAAGTTGATGTTCTCTACTGCCCCAGCTCCCCTGATCAAAAGCCCATTGATATTGCCCGCAATGCTATGCAGTCTGCAAAAACCAGTTTTGCCGATGTGTTATTGGTGGATACGGCAGGTCGTCTCCATGTAGACGATGAACTGATGAACGAGATTCAGCAGTTACATAAAGCGGTTAACCCCGTTGAAACCCTTTTCGTTATCGATGCCATGATTGGTCAGGATGCAGTGACCACGGCAAAAGCATTTAACGATGCGCTGCCGTTAACCGGTGTGGTTCTGACAAAAGTGGATGGTGATGCCCGCGGTGGTGCTGCACTTTCCGTTCGTCAAATAACCGGAAAGCCGATTAAATTTCTGGGCGTGGGTGAAAAAACTGATGCACTGGAGCCATTTTATCCAGAGCGGATAGCCTCCCGAATCCTCGGAATGGGCGATGTAATGTCGCTGATTGAGGAAGTTGAACAAAAAGTCGATCGTAAAAAAGCGGACAAACTGGCGAAAAAAGTTGCCAAGGGCAAGAAATTTGACCTCAATGACTTACGTGACCAGCTACAGCAAATAAACAATATGGGCGGTTTATCCAGTATGATGGAAAAGCTACCCGGTATGGGCAATATGGCTCAAATGGCAGAGCAGGCCAAGATGGGCAAGCAATTTGGTCAAATGGAAGCCATTATTAATTCTATGACACCAAAAGAACGCAGCAACCCTGAAATCCTTAATGGTTCCGGTTCTGGTTCTCGTAAACGCCGTATTACCCAAGGCTCTGGAACTACCCTGCAAGATCTTAACCGTTTGCTCAAGCAGCATAAGCAGATGGGCAAAATGATGAAGAAAATGAAAGGCAAAGGCATGCAGCGGATGATGCAGGGAATGGCCGGTGGTGTGCCCCCTGGAGGAGGAATACCAGGGGGTGGTGGAATGCCCGGGGGACGAATGCCTCCCGGCGGTTTGCCCCCAGGTGGAAAATTCCCATTTTAACAAGCAGTTAGTGCTGCTTTCTTGATGTTCTTGTTTGGGCTTTGTAGGCAGATTCTGTTTAGAATGTCTGCAGAGTATACAGGGGAGATATAGCCCAATTCTTGGGGCTATTATCAGCTATACACATAGCTGTGTTTTCGATATAATCTCGCGCCTTCGAAGATGCCCCGCTTGCAATCAGTAGTTAGCTGGGCATTCTGCCATTGTTAAATACAGTTTTAAAAGCCCTAAATATGGGCGTGGCAGCCGGTAACTTAAGTGAATAAATGACAGTCAATAAGTGACTGTAATTTTTATAACGCAAAGTAGAAACGTAAAGTAGAGAAGCTTCATGGTAACAATTCGTTTGGCTCGCGGTGGCTCTAAAAAGCGCCCGTTTTATCACATCCATGTCACTGATAGCCGTAAGGCCCGTGATGGTCGCTATATTGAGCGCATTGGTTTTTTCAACCCAGTAGCCCGTGGTCAGGAAGAACGCCTGCGTTTAGATGTTGACCGTGTTCAACATTGGGTTGGCCAAGGTGCTGGTATGTCTGATCGTGTATCTCAGTTGGTGAAAGAAGCTTCTGCAGCTGCAGCTTAATCTTCAGCTGAAATAAACTGGCTGAACTGAACTGGTTGATATGAATCCTGTTGATCCCGTTATCGTAGGTTGTATCACCACAGTTCATGGCATAAAGGGTTGGGTGAAGGTGCATTCCTTTACCGACCACGCAGAAAATATTTTTCAGTACCCCCCGTGGTGGTTAAAAACCGCCGATGGTTGGCGAGAAGTCGAATTTGATGAGTATCGTGACACTAGTAAGGGATTATTAGCCCATATCGTCGGTATTGATGACCGGGATATCGCCAGGAAATTCTGCCAGCAAGATATTGCTGTTGAAAAAGCACAATTTCCAGAGCTGGATCAGGGTGAATATTACTGGCACCAGTTAGAAGGCCTTCGGGTTTTGACCTGCCAGGGTGATGCACAACTTGGTACCGTAACTGGGCTTTTAGAAACAGGCTCAAATGATGTGCTTGAGGTAAAGGGAGATAGTGACAGCTTGGACCAAGCTGAACGATTAATCCCCTATACCGAACAATTTGTTTTAAACGTTGACCTGGACGCAGGTGTTATCGAGGTTGACTGGGATCCTGAGTTTTAATTTTCTTTTATTAATTCTGAGGCTGTGACTGTCCGGTTGTACAAATACTGGTGGAGGGTAAATGAAAGTAGCTCTCGTCACATTGTTTCCCGAAATGTTTGCAGCATTGACCGAATACGGCATCAGTGGGCGAGCAATAAAAAATGGTTTATTGGATGTAGCGGTTTTTAACCCGAGAAACTACACCAGTGATCGTCACCAAACAGTAGACCACAGACCCTATGGTGGTGGCCCCGGCATGGTGATGTTGATAGAGCCTTTACGTGAGGCTATCGCTGAAGCTAGAGCCTGGATTGCGAAAAAATCTAGCGAACCTGTGACAGTGGTGTACTTATCACCACAAGGCAAAGTATTAAACCAGCAAGGTGTTAAATCCTTGGTGGTTCATCAAAATCTGATACTGGTCACTGGCCGTTATGAAGGGGTTGATGAAAGACTCATTCAGTTAGAAGTAGATGAGGAATGGTCAATCGGTGATTACGTCCTGAGTGGCGGTGAGCTGCCAGCGATGGTGATGCTCGATGCCATGATCAGGCAACTGCCAGGTGCATTAGGGCATGAGGATTCTGCGGATCAGGATTCTTTTGCAGAAGGGCTCCTAGATTGCCCTCACTACACCCGACCAGAGCAGTATGAAGATTTAGAGCAACATAAAAATTTAAGGGTACCTGAGGTGTTGTTATCAGGTAACCACGAGAAAATAAGGCAATGGCGGCTAGAACAGTCATTGCAAAGAACCTGGCAGAGACGCCCGGACTTATTAAAAGGCCTGAAGCTCAGTGAAGAGCAACAGAAGATTTTAGACACTTTAACTAAAGACAAGGTAGTCAAAGAGTCGGCTGATGAAAGCGGTAGTTCGAGCTAGTAATTTAAGCTATTAGAACACCACTGTTTTCCTCTCAGTACGACGCTACTCAAAAAGATGGTATGTCAAAAAGGCGGCATGCCAAATAGATAAAAGCTGAGGAGCGAACCATGAGTAACAAAAACCCAATTATCGCAGCGATTGAAGCTGAGCAAATGTCAAAAGAATTACCCCCTTTTGCACCTGGTGATACTGTCGTTGTACAGGTGAAAGTAAAGGAAGGTAACCGTGAGCGTCTTCAGGCTTTTGAAGGTGTGGTTATCGGAAAGCGTAATCGTGGCATTAACTCTGCCTTCTCCGTTCGTAAAATTTCCAACGGTGTTGGCGTAGAGCGTACCTTCCAAACCTACAGCCCATTGGTTGACAGCATAACCGTGAAGCGTCGTGGTGATGTTCGCCAAGCCAAGCTTTACTACTTGCGTGAACTGTCTGGTAGGGCAGCACGTATTAAGGAAAAACTTAACTAAGTTATTTCCAAGTTATCTGGTTACATTAGCTAGTTAGCTACATTAAAAACCCCGCAATAGAAATATTGCGGGGTTTTTCTTTGGGGAATTAGACGTATGCTGATATGTTTTATCATGTGAGTGGCTGGTTTTGCAGTTCTAAGTAATCAGAATATACTGGTAAACCAAAGGAAACCCCCTGTTGATATTGTTATCGATTTAGATAGGGTGGTCGCGGGATGGGTTTCGAAATTCCAAAAAAGCCACTCTATATCAATCAATTAAAAGTCGCCCCGAAATATCAGAAATAACAAAGAGAACTGGCTCCAAATGTAAATGTTAAGGAGATGCATGAGCATCGTTCAATTTTTTCTTGTTCTTATGATTCCCTTAGGTTTGTTTAGAGGAATGCTTTTATCTTGGGTTTTGCGGGATGACAAACTGATTCGTAAGCTAACCTTAATAGGCGTTGTTAGTTTAATTGTCAGCATCAGTTCTAGCTTACTTATAGCCTCCTCCTCTGAATGTTCTACATTTGATGTTCTTTTTTTATTTGATACTTGTTGCAAGATATTCCTTTTATCAAGACTTCAATTCATATCAACTTTTGCAGTTGTACTTCTTGGGTCGGCGTTATTAGTTTGTCTCATGATACGAAATAAAAGGAAAAAAATGGGGTGCCTTAATAACACAATGTTGATGCCTTTGCTGGGATTATCATTTCGCTGTGTCCCATTAATATCTGCTATGGCGTAGTCAGAGCTAAAGCGCTTTGTCTGTTATTATCAGTTCTGACGTAACAGAACCAGAGCAAATGACGCTTTCTTCAAATCATCAATTGTTAATCGACAATTATCTAGATGCTATCTGGATGGAGAAGGGCTTGAGTCAAAATAGTCTGGATTCCTATGGTCGTGACCTTAGGGGCTTTGCCGCTTGGGCTGAATCCAAAGACGTTACATTGATGGCTGTTTCTGGCCGTGAAATTCAGCAGTTTCTTTCCCATCGTTTTGAGCAAGGTATGGCTGCGCGAACAACGGCGAGGCAGTTATCCTGTTTACGGGGTTTTTACCGTTATTTGTTGCGGGAAAAGCGTATCCAGGAAGACCCAACGGCATTGGTGGATAACCCAAAATTGGGGCGGCCTTTACCGAAGAGTTTAACTGAATCCGATGTAGAGAATCTGTTGGCAGTACCCAATGTCGATGATGCTTTGGGGTTGCGTGACCGGACTATGTTGGAAGTGCTTTATGCAACGGGGTTGCGCGTTTCTGAATTAGTGGGGCTAAAGCTTCATCAGGTAAATTTGCGTCAGGGCGTGTTGAGGGTGTTTGGTAAAGGCAGTAAAGAGCGCTTGGTACCTTTGGGTGATGAGGCCATGAGTTGGATAGAAAGGTACGTAAAGCAAGCGCGCCCATTGCTGTTGGGGGAGGTTCAGAGCGATGTATTGTTTCCCAGCAGTCGATCACAGCAAATGACACGCCAGACCTTCTGGCATCGGTTAAAGCGTTATACCGTTGCGGCGGGTATTGATAAGCCATTATCGCCCCATACACTGCGCCATGCCTTTGCTACGCACTTGCTGAACCATGGGGCGGACCTTCGGGTGGTTCAGTTGCTGCTCGGACACAGTGATTTGTCAACGACACAGATATACACACATATTGCCAGTAGCAGGATGAAGGCGTTACATGCTGAGCATCACCCACGGGGTTGAGGTGAACTTTTAAGATCAACTCTTATAGTACAATAGACTCCAATTCACCGAATTACAGATGTGCGAAGTTTAATAAGTAACGGGATTTGTTTTTAGACCAGAGTTAGTTAGTCCTAATCTTGTTAGTTGAAACCAGTGAGAAGAGATAAACGTTTATGAGAAAGCATTTAATTGGTTTGGTAGCAGTAGTCTTTGGATTTTCGTCAATGTTTTTGCCTGTAGTGCATGCTGAGTCAGCTTCTGAGACTACTGAACAAGTTTCTGATACTGGAGCTGTTCCAGAAGCAATTTCCAAGAGAATTGTGGCAAAACTGAAAGCTTCTCGACCTGATTTGAATTTTAGTCGCGTTGAAAGAACCCCGATCAACGGGCTTTACTTGGTTCGGATTGATGGCACTCAATTTCTTTATGCAAGTGAAACCGGTGAATATATATTGTCGGGTGATATGTACCGAGCACGCCCGGGCTTATTTGTTCCGGTCAAAGACCTAGCTGCTGCTAAAATACGTAAAAACTTAATCGGTGCCGTGGATAGGGAAGACACGATTGTTTTCCCCGCTGTAGCTGAAACCAAGTCAGTGCTTTATGTGTTTACGGATGTGGATTGTTATTACTGCCAGAAGCTACATAACGAAGCTGTTGGTGACCTTAATAAAAATGGTGTAGAGGTTCGTTATCTTGCTTACCCAAGGGCTGGTTTGGATTCCGAGTCTTACCGAAAAATTGCTTCAGCCTGGTGCGCAGAAGATAAGCAAAAGGCCATGACTGCTTTGAAGCAGCTTAAGCCTATTCGAGAAAACGTTTGTGAATCTAACCCGGTGGCTTCTCAATACTCGTTGGGGCAGGAGGTGGGCGTTACAGGAACACCTGCTCTGATTTTAGAAGATGGAACCTTAATGCCGGGTTATCGGCCAGCACCTGAATTATTGAAAATGCTGGGTGTAAATTAGGGCCTGCTACTTGTTTGTGGGGGTGTAGGGATTATTCTCTTTACCCTCATTCCAGCCTTCACTTTTATCCGTTATCTAAACGAGCACCACCAGCCTTTCTTTTACCCTTATAGCGGCCTTATTGCATTGACAGTCCCGTTGTCGGCTATTAAGGTTGCGACCCTCTCGTAGTGCATAAGTTGATCAATTTACCATCCAAAATTTTGGAGCAGTGGATTGAGTACTTATGTGTTGTACCTTTGTTGTTTATCCAGGGTGGTAACACCCATTTTTTTAGCTAGGGCAAAGACATTGAATTCTGTAAAAATTGGCATTTGTGGCTTGGGAACAGTGGGTAGTGGCGCGGTGAATGTGCTGGGTCGCAATGCTGATGAAATTAATGCCCGTGCGGGCTGTGAGATCGTTATTAGCCAAATTGGTGCACGGCGTGATAACCCAGCCTGTGACCTGGGTGATATCAGTGTATCCAGAGATATTTTTGATGTTGCTGAAAACCCTGAAATAGATATTTTAGTCGAGCTTATTGGTGGCACGACGGTTGCCAAAGAACTGGTATTAAAAGCCATAGAAAATGGCAAACATGTGGTCACAGCTAATAAGGCGTTAATTGCTGAATTTGGTAATGAAATTTTTGCAGCAGCTACAGAAAAAGGTGTCACAGTTGCCTATGAAGCAGCAGTGGCTGGTGGCATTCCCATTATTAAAGCTCTGCGTGAAGGACTTTCTGCTAATCACATTGAATGGTTGGCGGGTATTATTAATGGCACGGGTAACTTTATTCTGACGGAGATGCGGGATAAAGGCCGTGATTTTGCTGATGTGCTTAAGGAAGCCCAAGAGTTAGGCTACGCTGAAGCAGACCCGACGTTTGATGTTGAAGGTATTGATGCTGCACATAAACTGGTGATTTTGGCTTCACTGGCATTTGGTATGCCATTACAGTTTGATTCAGTCTTTACTGAGGGTATCAGCAAAGTTGAGCCACAGGATGTGATTTACGCTCAAGAACTGGGCTACCGTATCAAGCATTTGGGTATTGCCAGTCGATCTCCCGAGAATGGTGGGATTGCTTTACGTGTACATCCTACCCTGATTCCAGAAAAACGATTGATTGCCAATGTAGATGGCGTGATGAATGCTGTGCTGGTCAATGGTGATGCTGTTGGACCTACGCTTTATTATGGCCCAGGTGCTGGCGCTGAGCCGACAGCATCCTCTGTGATTGCGGATGTGGTTGATTTGGCCCGTACATTGACAGCTACTCCTGAGCACCGTGTACCTCATTTGGGCTTTCAATCAGATAAGTTAAATGATTTTGATATGCTGCCTATCAGTGAGGTGGAGACTGCCTATTATCTTCGATTTTCTGCACTGGATACCCCGGGTGTATTATCAAAAATTACCCAAATTTTGAGTGATGCTAAAATTAGCGTAGAGGCGGTCATTCAGAAGGAACCAGGCGCTGGCGAAGATCACGTACCACTGATTATTCTGACGGATCGTGTGATTGAAAAATCCCTTGATAGTGCTGTGACGCAAATTCAGCAGATGGATAGCATTGCGGGCGAGATTACCAAGATTCGTGTTGAGGCTCTAGGCTAACGGCGTTCTTGAATACAAGCCCTCTGGGTTAAGCCCCTTTATGAAAGGCTTCTTGGTTAAACAAGTTTTGCAGCATTTGGTTTCTAAAGAGTTAATGTTTAGTTTTTTATAGATAGGTAGTTATTGTGAAATATATCAGTACCCGTGGTCAGGCCCCAGCTTTGTCCTTTGAAGATGCGGTATTAGCAGGTTTAGCCAGTGACGGCGGGCTCTATGTTCCCGAAACCTTGCCACATTTCTCTGCGGAAGAAATTGCATCCTGGGTTGGTCTTCCCTATCAGGAATTGGCATTTAATATTATGTCTCCTTTTATGGCGGGTGAAGTCCCCGAAGATGATCTTCGTGAACTGATTAATAATACCTACAACGCATTCCGTCACGATGCTATCGCACCTCTGGTGCAAACAGCCCACAACGAATTTATTCTTGAATTGTTCCAGGGGCCAACATTGGCCTTTAAAGATTTTGCCCTGCAATTTCTGGGTAACTTGCTGGACTATGTTCTTAAGAAGCGTGACCAGCGTGTTGTGATTATGGGCGCGACTTCAGGCGATACGGGTTCCGCTGCTATTGAAGGTTGCCGCCACAGCGATAACGTCGATATTTTTATTCTGCATCCACACAATCGGGTATCTGAGGTACAACGCCGTCAGATGACAACAGTTTTGGAAAAGAATGTTTTCAATATCGCCATCGAAGGCAATTTTGACGATTGTCAGAACATGGTAAAAGGTAGTTTTGGTGATCAATCTTTCTTGCCGGAAGGCCGTCAGTTAGTAGCAGTAAATTCCATTAACTGGACACGGATCATGGCCCAAATTGTCTACTATTTTTATGCGGGTTTGGCATTGGGCGCTCCCCATCGTCCTGTTGCATTCTCGGTACCAACTGGCAACTTTGGTGATATCTTTGCGGGTTACTTGGCAAAGCGTATGGGGCTGCCTATTGATCAGCTTGTGGTTGCAACCAATGCCAATGATATTTTGCACCGTTGTATCAGCGAGAATGACCACAGTCTGCACGATTTAGTACATAGCTTGTCGCCTTCCATGGATATCATGGTGTCCAGTAACTTCGAGCGGATGCTGTTTGATTTATATGATCGCGATGGTACAGCCATTAATGAATTAATGAGTGACTTTAAGAAAACAGGCAAGTTGGCCTTGAGTGAATCTGCTTTGGTGAAAGCCCGTGAATTATTTACCAGTTATCGCCTGGACGATGATGCAATGATTAAAGTCATTACTGATGTTTGGGAAAATACTGAATATTTACTAGACCCACATACAGCTATTGGTGTGGAGGCGGCACGTAAAACTCGTCGTCGTCAGGATATTCCTATGGTTTGTTTGGCTACGGCACATCCTGCTAAATTCCCCGAGGCAGTTCGTAAAGCGGGTTACCCGCAAGACCCTGCATTGCCCCACCATATGGCTGATTTGTTTGAACGTGAAGAACGTTATTCAGTTCAGCCCAATGATCTGGGTACTGTTCATCAATTTATTGCGGATAATATTCGTTAAGCGACTTATTATATGAACACTTAAAGTGCAAGTTTGTAGAAATACTGGTATTAATCTTTGCCAATGGATAAATTGATATGGAGGTTGTCATGAAGTTTGTAGTGTTCTTTTTTTCAGTATTAATTTTATTTAATTCTTTTGCTGGTGGTTTTACAACAAAGGGCGAAATAAGAGCTTTTGCTGATACCTTAATGGATCATTTTGTAAAAGCTGAATTTCAGGAAGGTTTAAACTTAGCAAAGAAATACTAGCCTATTCCTGAAGTAGAGATTGATGGTTTGGCCAATCAAATCAAACAACAATGGCCTATTGTAGATCAGCGGTTTGGTCAATCTATAGAGAAAGAGTTTATATCAGAGAAAAAGATTGGTGAGTCATTTATACGGTATTATTACTTGCATAAATTTGAAAACCACTCAATTTATTGGCAATTAGATTTTTATAAGCCAAGAGATCTCTGGAAGGTTAATACTTTGATTTATCTAGATAACCTTGAGCCACTATTTTCTACGGTTAAGTAGTTAATAAAAAGGATTAACAGCATGACGATTACTTCATTTTTGGAGATCTTGGGTACATCTCCAGAGACAGTTAGCTTTGATGATACGGTTTCAGTTATCGAAGAAAATTATGCCTTTACCGAAACAGCATTTTCCAATGGTGATGTTGAAAATGAGGCGGGGCAAAATAACGGTTCCTGCAAAATTTTTGCTTTTGGTCATTTAAACAATTTAACCGAAGAACAAACACTTCATTGTTTTGGCGATTACTATCGGAAGGATGTGTTGGGCAACCCCGATGGAGATGACCACCAAAATATCCGAAATTTTATCCAGTATGGTTGGCAGGGGATTAGCTTTGATGACTGTGCTCTAGTGTTAAAGTAGTTTTCAAAGCTAGTTTTTTAGTAAGCCCTAACATCAGTAGTAAAAGTCAGTATTGAGTTTTACCTCACCGCTATACCTTAGTTTTACCTCAATTCTTCTTACTATCCACAGCATTAACCACCTAAACTATAGATATAAGTGCATTGTTTATGGCTCTAAGTTGATGGTTTAGGTCGCAATATAAGCCCAGCATTACTTTTCCAGTATGGCCGCAACCCCCATACCACCAGCAGTGCAGACTGAAATTAATCCCCGGCCTTTGCCCGCCTCATTGAGTTGTTTTGCCAGGGTACCCACAACTCTGGCACCGGTTGCAGCAAAGGGGTGACCTAGCGCCAGGCTGCTACCAACCTGGTTTAATTTGTTCCTATCAATGGTTCCCAAAGCCTGTTCAACACCCAGGCGATTCCTACAGTACTCTTCTGACTCCCAAGCTTTGAGTGTGCATAGGACTTGCGCAGCAAAGGCCTCATGTATTTCATAGTGAGAGAAACTCTGTAGGCTTAGCCCTGCTTTGCAGAGCATGTTGGCAACGGCAACCGTCGGCGCCATTAATAAGCCTTCACCTGCTACATAATCTACAGCAGCTGTTTCCATATAGGTGAGTTTTGCCAAGATGGGTAGATTGTTGGCTTCAGCCCACTCTTCACTGGCTAATAATATTGCTGCTGCACCGTCGGTTAGTGGTGTGCTATTTCCAGCGGTCAGTGTGCCATTTTCAGATCGATCGAATACTGTGTTAAGCCTTTCCAATCTTTCGGCTGTTAGATCATAGCGAAGATTGTTATCTCGTAGTACACCTGCACAAGGTGTTAGCAGGTCATCATAAAACCGTGCATTGTAGGCTGCTTCTGCCCGGTTATGGCTGGCTTGTGCTAATTCATCCTGAGCTGCTCGGGATATATTCCATTCCTTGGCCATTAATTCGCAATGTTGCCCCATACTTAGCCCGGTGCGGGGTTCAGCGATAGATGGAGGGACGGGGGACAGTTCTGACAGGCCAAACCCTTTAAATAGAGCCAGTTTTTGTTTAAAGGTTTTGGCTTTAGATAATTTAATTAACCGTTGGGTAAACTTTCTGGAAAAAACAATAGGGGCATCGCTTGCAGTGTCGCTGCCAGCTGCTATGCCGCATTCAATATGACCAGTCGCAATTTTTGCAGCAATACCAAAAGCGGCTTGTAGGCTGGTGCCACAAGCCTGTTGTAATGTAATTCCGGGGGTTAATGGTGAGAGCTTGGTACTTAAAACTGCTTCTCTGGCCAGGTTAAAGTCTTTCGAGTGAGTAGTGACGGCACCGGCAACCACCTCATCAATCAGTTTTCCTTTTAAGCCGTGTTGTTCCACCATACCCTGAAGGGCTGTTGACAACATATCCAGATTGCTAAGGTCTGCATATGCCGTGTTTGCCCTGCAAAAGGGTGTGCGAGTGGCTGCTACGATAGCAACTGGACGAATCATCTGGGTGTTATTCATGGCTGCCGTCCTTTTCCATCTCCAGTTCATGTGATTCGTTATAGTTTTGTTTTTCTATGTGATTTTGTTTTTCAGAATCACTTTGTAGCTCTAATTTGTTTAGGTAATAGAGAGGGCCGCCTCTAAACGGAGCAAATCCAATACCAAATACTACACCGGCATCAAGTAATTCAGCGCTGCTGACAATACCCTCTTCCAGACAACGCTGACATTCTTTCAGTAAAGGTTCTATTAATCGTTCCCCCAGAATATCGAGGGCTACTTGATCGCTGGGTTTTTCATTTATGGGTTTACCCTGTTTCCACTGATAAAAGCCTGCGCCACTTTTTTTGCCCAGCTTTCCGTCATTCACAAGCGTCTGAAGCTGTTGGATAGCAAAGGTATTATCCGGTGCTAATTTTGTAGCCACATTAACAGTAACATCGAGGCCAACGGTATCGGCAATTTCTACAGGCCCCATTGGCATACCAAACAATTCAGCTGCTTTATCAATGGTTGAGATACTGTGGCCCTCTTCAACCAAGTTTAGGGCTTCCAGCATGAAGGGGGCTAGTACTCTGTTGACTAAAAACCCAGGAGCACTTTTTACGGGAAGAGGGTATTTGCGAATTTGATTTGTGAATATACAGCCTTTCTTGACGGCACTTTCGGGGGTATGGCTATCACGAACGACTTCAACCAAGGGCATTTTTGCCACAGGATTAAAGAAGTGTAGACCGATTAAGCGTTCGGGCTGTTCTAGGGGATCGGCTATTTCAGCGAGGGGAATAGCAGAGGTATTCGTAGCCAATAGAGCATCGGGTAGTGCCCGTTGTTCAATGTCGGTAAATAGTTGCTGTTTGGCTTTCAGGTTCTCGAAGATAGCTTCGATAATCACATCAGCTCGGCTAATACCGTGACCAACTACATCTGCTATCAGGCGTCCTTTTGCTGCGGAGAGAAGAGCAGGTGTTCTTAGCTTTTGTTTGAATAGTTTTTCTGCACGTTTAATCGCCGCTTCAACATAGTCGATTTCTCTATCCTGAAGGGTTACCTCAAGGCCACTCAATGCGCACCAGGCTGCAATGTCTCCACCCATAACCCCTGCGCCTACCACATGTACTCGACGGGCTTTCCAGTTGATAGCACTGGTATTAGCGCCGCTATTAGTATCTGTTTTGCCCAGCACTTTAAGTTGTTCTTGTAGGTGAAAGACACGACGCAGGTTAGTCGAGACTTCCCCCATCAGTAATTCACTGACGAGTTCGGCCTCACCATCGAGTAAGGCATTAAAATTACTGCCTACTTTGCACCATAGGTTAATGAGCGCATAAGGAGCAGGGTAGTGCTCTGGTCGAGCCTTTTTGGCAACCTGGGCTTTCATTACTTTGGCAATGGCATGCCGAACACCAGGGCTGCTGGTAAGTTTTTCCAGCTTACTGGCAGGACGGCTTTTTCTCTTTTGAACAATTGCTTTGCGGGCAGCCCAGCGGAGATTGCTATGTTTGGGTTCGACCTGATCAATTAATCCAATTGATTTTGCTGCTCGAGCCTTGAGCATACGTGCCGAGAGAATTAGCTCCAGAGCTTTGCGACCACCCAATAGTCGAATGCTGCGCGCCGTGCCTCCAAAGCCTGGGAAAATACCTAACTGGATTTCTGGAAACCCTAAGCGGGTGCTATCACTGTCGAGAGCTACTCGGTAATCACAAGCCAGAGATAATTCCAAACCACCACCCAGACAGAAACCTTCAATGGATGCGATGGTTGGGCAGGGCAGCTGTTCTAGCTTGTCAAAAAGATCCTGAGCCATTTCTATACCGGCTTTGGCCGCAGTGGGATCTTGCTGTTGGTCAAACTCGCGGATATCAGCACCAGCAATAAACCCAGTGTCTTTTTTAGAAAATATAACTAACCCTGTGGGAAGGTCTATGGCCAGACTGTCCAATAAAATATCTAATTCCAGTAAAACATCGCTGTTGAGAGAATTGACGGTTTCACCTTCTCGATCCAGACCTAACCAGGCGATACCTTCAGCATCCAGCTGTAGGTCCCAGTGTTTTAATGGAAGATGTTTGATCATAGTGTTTCTCAAGTCGGCTTAGTTAATATCCATAAGCTTTGAACATTAACATTGGAGCTTATATAGATTGATGCTTATATAAGTATATGTTGTGTAATGGGGCCTGATTTACAATGTAGGCTGAATTCAATCATAGCCTATCGCATCAGGATTTAAATGGGCTGTGGACAAAATTTACAAAGGTCACTAATTAAAAGGCTCCAGTATAAATGCCCCCTAAAATTACCCAGCGCATTGCTAACCTTGAAAACAGTCAATTTAGTAATGATATTCCACCACTTTTACAGCGTATTTATCTGGGGAGAGGAATTACTTCAGATAAACAGCTTGATAGAAGTCTGACCAAGTTACCCAAGCCGGATAATCTAAAGGGGTTGTCTGAGGGTGTGAGCTTGTTGGCGGAGGCCTTGAGGAAGCAGCAGTCTGTATTAATTGTGGGTGATTTTGATGCTGATGGTGCGACCAGCACGGCACTAACACTCTTGGCCATGGGTTCTATGGGTCTGCAGAATATCGATTTTATTGTGCCGAATCGATTCGAATATGGTTATGGTTTAACTCCTGAAATTGTCGCTCTTGCACAGCAACAGAGCCCTGATCTGATTATTACTGTTGATAACGGTACCTCCAGTATTAATGGTGTCAAAGCTGCCAAAGAAGCAGGTATTAAAGTTTTAATTAGTGACCATCATTTACCCGGCACAGAGCTTCCGGAAGCGGACGCGATTCTTAATCCTAACCAGCGAAATTGTGAATTTCCGAGTAAAAACCTTGCCGGGGTTGGGGTGGTATTTTATTTACTTAGTGCTCTGCGAAGCCATTTGCGAAAGGCAGGCTGGTTTGCTGAAAATAATTTGACCGAACCCAATATGGCGGAATGGTTGGATTTAGTTGCGCTGGGCACAGTAGCCGATGTGGTACCCCTTGACCAAACTAACCGGGTATTAGTCCACCAAGGATTACAGCGTATACGGGCAGGCAAAACCCGACCAGGTATTCAGGCATTGTTGGATTTAGCAGGAAAAGACCGGCAGCGGCTTGTGGCAGCTGATATGGGGTTTGCCCTTGGCCCTCGTTTAAATGCGGCTGGGCGTTTGGATGACATGAGCATTGGCATCGAATGTTTGCTTGCCAACGATGATTATTTAGCCCGGGAATACGCAGTGCAGTTAGATGAGTTGAACCGTGACCGCAGAGTGATTGAAGCAGATATGCAGCGGGAAGGATTGGCTATCCTTGATCAGCTAAACTTAAATGGGCCTAATGAGGACGAATCAGATCTTCCGTGGGGCCTATGTTTGTTCGATGAAAACTGGCACCAGGGCGTTGTTGGTCTATTAGCATCACGTATTAAAGACCGGGTTCACCGCCCTGTTATTGCTTTTGCAGATGCCAGTACTATAGACAGTGAGGGCAAGGTTAAAGATCAAGAATATAAGGGGTCGGCACGTTCTATCCCTGGCCTACATATTCGCGATGCACTGGAAGCAGTAGCTTCATCTAATCCAGAATTAATCAGTAAATTTGGTGGTCACGCTATGGCCGCAGGGCTGAGTCTGAAGGCCGTAAATTACCCGGCCTTTGCTGCTGCTTTTGATGAGGAAGTTAAGCGCCGATTGATATCGGCTGACCTGGAAGCAGAAATTGCTACTGATGGAGAACTTGGTACAGAACAATTAAATTTAGAAACAGGTTACTTATTGAGAGAGGCTGGCCCTTGGGGGCAACATTTTCCGGAGCCTTTGTTTCAAGGTGAATTTACTATCGTTCAGCAACGCATTGTGGGTGAAAAACATCTGAAGCTATTACTTGCCGTGGATGAACAAAAACAGCAGTTGATTGATGCTATTGCTTTCAATGTTGATACTGATATTTGGCCAAATCAAGATGCAGATAAAATCCGGTTGGTTTACAAGTTGGATATTAATGTCTGGCAAGGGCGGGAGTCACTGCAGTTGATGGTGGAGACGATATTGGGTTAGATTCTGCTTACCTTAGGGAGTTGAGAACTTAGGGAATACAGGTCTTAGGGAAGATAGGTTTAGATTTAATTTTTTTAATCCGCCAGAAAGCGGGTTTTTTTATTCGTGTAAAAGAAAATAGATGAGTTATTTAAACCTTAAAAGAATTATTCATTAGTTTAGATATTTCATAAGGGTGCCCAGGTTTACTAAATAGGTAACCTTGAATGGCCTCACAATTCATACCCTTGAGAATATTTAGTTGTTCCAATGTCTCAACACCTTCAGCAATAATTTTGTATCCCAGTTTGTGTCCCATTTCGATCATAGAACTGACCAGAAGAAGCCCCCTTATTGTCGATTAGCATGTCGTCAATAAAGTATTTGTCGATTTTAAAATAGTCGACTTCGAGGTGTTTAAGGGAGGCCAAAGAGGAGTAGCCGGTACCAAAATCATCGATGGCCAGTTGGATGCCGAGTTTCTTTAAGTCGTGGAAGATAGCGAGATTTTCTGGGTTAGTCTGTAGAACGCTTTCCGTAACTTCCAGTGATAATTCTTCTGGCTCTATTCCTGTCTCTTCGATTATCCGCTTAACCAGAGACACAATATCCTTATCGAGAAAATGTTTGGGTGAAATATTGACGGACATCTGAAGGGATGAATGGCCTTGTTGTTTCCAGGCTAGTGCTTGTCTACAGGCTGTATCTAACACCCATTCAGAGAGAGGCTTAATCATGCCAATTCGTTCGGCGGTGGCAATGAAGTCTGTTAGAGGCACTTGGCCTAGTTCTGGATAATTCCAGCGTGATAGTGCTTCGATACCAAAAACTTTTCCTGTTTGTATATCAACTTGAGGCTGATAAACCAGCAATAACTGTTCCTCATTGATGTAAAAAGGGGCTGCATTTTTTGTTGAAACAGGTGGCCTTGGAGTCGTTTCTATTTGTGTATGATGGGACTGTTTTTTTTGGATTCTGCGACGGTGGTGTCTTGATGGTTTTTATTCATTTTTTTATAAACAGTCCGATTTTCATGGGCAGTATGTGAGTGTTTCTCCTATATGATCGTCCGTAACCCTACACGAAACTGATTGAGCATATGGCCTAATGATAACTGCTTATCACTTAAGGTGTTTTTTATCTCTTTGGTTGCTTAGCGTTAGTTTAAACGGTTGGTTTCCATGTTATTTACCAGCGCAAGACTTGCTGCTCACTTTGTTTGTAAAGCTTAACGTATATTTTTAAATTTTCCAAAAAGTCGAGTTAGTGTGGCGAAGGTTTTTATGCACTAAATCTACGAAAAGTACGCGGCTCTTCTTGGGCCATATGTCTGAGAATAGTTTGTGGCTAGATTAGATAATGAGTCGAACGGTAATGGATTGTTTAAGCTTTCATCTTTTCTAATTCTATCCATCGCTCGGCTGCGATATCTAGTGCTTGTTGTTTTTCTCCTAGTTCGTCGAGAACAGGTTGGATTTCACTATAGTCTCTATTATAGAAGTCTGGATTGGCTGTTTGTTCTTCCAATATAGCGATATCTTTTTCGAGTTGATCAATGATAGCTGGTAGTGCATCCAATTCCCGTTGGAATTTATAGCTTAGTTTGCCATGATCCTTCTTTTTGGCGTTATTGGTCATGTCATTATCGACAATATGTCTAGAAGGATGGTCTTGTGTGTCGGCAATTTTTAATCCTTTACCTCGTTTGGCCCAATCACTGTAGCCGCCAATATATTCCTGGATTTGGCCATCTTCTTCAAACACAAAAACACTGGTAACAACGTTGTCGAGGAATTCCCGGTCATGGCTGACAATAATCAGGGTACCCTGATACTGGACTAATTGTTCTTCCAATACTTCGAGCATTTCAACGTCTAGATCATTGGTGGGTTCATCCAATACCAGCAAATTGGTAGGGCGTGTAAACAGTTTTGCTAATAAAACTCTATTGCACTCTCCGCCAGAGAGGGCTTTAACTGGTGTCATTGCTCTTTTGGGTGCGAATAAGAAGTTGCGCAGATAGCCGATAATATGGCGGTCTTTGCCATTAATTTTAATGTATTCTTTACCATTACCTACATTTTCAGCAATGGTTTTTTCAGTATCCAACTCCCGATGGATTTGGTCAAAATAGCCAATTTCCAGATTTGTTCCCAGTTTTACTGAGCCCTGATCCGGTTCTATGTGTCCAAGCAGAATCTTCAGCAAGGTCGATTTACCCACACCGTTATTGCCGATCAAGCCAATACGGTCACCGCGACGAATTTTGATTTTAACGTTGTTGATCAGTTGTTCATCGCCGTAGCCATGGCTGATGCTTCGAGCCTCAATGACCTTTCGACCCGATTGTTCAGAGGTTTCAACGTTAATTTTGGCTTTACTCTGACGCTTGATTCTTTGCTCTTGTTTCTCGCGCATAGCTTCCAGAGCACGTACACGGCCCTCATTGCGGGTACGGCGGGCTTTGATGCCTTGGCGAATCCAGGTTTCTTCTTCAGCTAATCGCTTATCAAATAACGCATTACGTGTTGTTTCTTCTTCAATGGCCTGTTCTTTTAATTTGAGATAATTCTGAAAGCTTCCTGGCCAACTGGTTAGGTTGCCCAGCTCAACTTCAACAATACGTGTGGCGAGTTTTTGTAGAAAATTGCGGTCATGGGTAATAAAAATCACACTACCCTGATAGCCGCGAACTTTGTGTTCCAGCCATTCAATGGTACTGATGTCCAAGTGGTTGGTGGGTTCGTCCAGTAATAGTAAATCAGGATTAGAGACTAATGCTTTACCCAGAGCTACTCGCCTGCGCCAGCCACCGGAGAGATCTGCCAGGCTTTTTTCAGCGGGCAAATCCAGCTGACTGATAACGGTTTCTACCTGTTTATCCAGTTGCCAGCCTCCACCGGCATCGATCTGCGCCTGGAGTTCTTCAAGTTTTTTCAGCCCCTGCTTATCCATTGTTTGATTAGAGAGCTCATTAAATTGATCAATGAGGGCTTGTTGATCCGATAGACCCTCTTTCACAATATCGTAAACTTTCCGGTCGATACTGGCTGGTAAAGTTTGTTCCAGTTGGCTGATGCGCAGGTGTTGGCGATAGTGAATTTCACCCTGATCTGGTTTGACCTGCCCGGTTATAATTTTTAGCAGGGTAGATTTACCTGCACCATTGCGGCCGATCAGACAAATACGCTCACCGGGTTCTACGGTAAGATTAGCGTTAGTCAACAGTGGAACATCGCCAAATTCGATGGAGATATCGTCGAGACGGATCAGACTCATAGTTCGTTTTAGGGGCATACCTTGGCGAAGAGGCACGCATTTTATCAGAGTTTTTTGCCGTCAGGGCCCTTGAGCTGTTAATCTAGGTATAACTTGGAATATGTTGATTGTTTCTGTGTGATATTGTTCAAGTTAATGGATTTGGATGGACGACGCTTAAAAGGATTTTGCCTACCATGGAAAGACCTATTTTAGAAAGGATGGGAGATAGCGTTGGGGGTGGAGCTCCAAAGGAGGTAATAATGGCTTTGACCGAATCGACAATGATGCCGTTGGGGACTCAAGCGCCAGAGTTTACCTTGCCAGAGCCGTTAACAGGTAAAACCTGGTCTCTGGAGCAGTTGCAGGGTGTTTTTGCCACATTGATTGTGTTTATGTGCAACCACTGCCCTTATGTAAAGCATGTCATGGAAGGTATTACCGAGTTATCTGCAGAATATATGCTTGAAGGAGTTTCTGTTATTGCTATTAACAGCAACGATGTGGATAGCTATCCAGAAGATAGCCCTGAAAATATGGCTGCATTGGCTGCGAAGGAACACTTTCTTTTTCACTACCTTTATGATGAGTCTCAGCAGGTTGCTCAAGCTTATCGAGCGGCGTGTACACCAGATTTCTTTCTCTTTGATGATGAGCTGAAATGTGTCTATCGCGGACGCCTTGATGCAGCTACACCAGGAAACGATGTGCCCGTTACGGGTCAAGATCTACGTGATGCAATAGATGCCGTCCTAGGAGGAAAGGCCGTGCCAGGAGAGCAAAAGCCAAGCCTGGGTTGTAATATTAAATGGAAGGGCATCGCTCCGAGCTGATTAAATACCGGGGTATTGAGTTGTTGAAATAAAAAATTGAATCTAAAAAAGTACTTTAATACTTAGATAGACCCCTTCGCTTACTGTGTGTTTGCCTTCCTCCTGATTGTTTGCCTTAAGTGCTCCCCACAGTTATTTGACCCTGTATTCCATAAATAGATGAAGTTTTATGCTGTACCGGTAATGTAGTGAGGCTCGACGTTCAACATGTGCGGCAACTTTGGTTTTTACGCCATGCCCGCCAGTTTGGTTTTTCCATTGATGAGTGCCGGGAATTGCTCAGTCTATGGGCTAATTCAAACAG
>JALQUJ010000160.1 GCA_023263825.1 Porticoccus sp. | reverse complement strand
CGGTACTCTCACAGATATCTGTGTGATTAACGGTAACGATTTTTATAAAACTAAAACGTTAACGACGCCTTATGATTTAAGTAAATGTTTTTTTGATGGCCTGAAGTCCATTTCTAAGGTAGTTTATGGTGAAGAGGATGTGGCCAAATTACTGGCTGAGGTAGAACACATTCGTTATTCTACCACTCAAGGCACCAATGCTATTGTTGAACGTAAAGGCCCAAAATTGGGCCTGGTTATCAACAAGGGTAGTAAGGATTTTGTCGAGCGTATGCGCGCTCAGGATCCAGAGCTCTATGATTTTTTTGTTGGTGATAGAGTTGAAGAAATTGATCTCGATCACATCAGTGATGCTGAAAAAGCTGCTGATACTGCAACCGTTATTACGCGTTTAACTTCTAGCGGTGCTAACCGTGTTGTTGTTTGTTTTGATGTTGATAATGCAGCTGATAAAGAATCTCAATTTAAGCAGGTGGCATTTGATAACTATCCGCGCCACTTGTTGGGTGCTGTTCCCATGTTGTTTGCCAGTGAGTTGGCTGATGATGTATCTGGAGACCGTCGTGCCTGGACTGCATTGATTAATTCTTTCTTGCACCCAGCGATGGAAAATTTCCTATACAACGCAGAAAATCGTCTGCGTGAATACCGTACTAAAAACCCACTGTTAATTTTCCGCAATGACGGTGATGCATCGCGTGTTGCAAAAACTATTGCACTGAAAACATACAGCTCTGGCCCTCGTGGTGGCATGGAAGGTGTAAAGGCTTTCAGTAAGCAATATAACTTACCTAATGTTATTTCTATGGATGTTGGTGGTACCACTACTGATATTGGCCATGTGGTTAGGAATCAAGTAAACGAAGATCGTCGAGGTATGGTTGAAAATGTGCCAGTTACCTTTGCTCTATGTGAAATTAATAGCCCTGGTGTTGGTGGTAGCTCAATTCTTTCTGTTCAAGATAAAGCTATTAAGGTTGGGCCAGAGAGTGTGGGTGCTGTACCCGGGCCAGCTAGCTTCGGGCGTGGTGGTAAGAATTCAACTATTACCGATGTAAATTTATTAATGGGCTTGCTTGACCCTTCTACTTACTTTGGTGGTGGCCTGGCATTAGATATTGATCGAGCTCGTGCGGCGATTGCAGAGAATATTGCCGATCCGCTGGGTGTGTCTGTTGATGATGCGCTTTTGCAATTGCGTGATGCTTATGAGCAGAAAGTTGCTGATGAACTAAGCAAATTTTCTGATATTACAGATGACACTGTATTACTTGCTTTTGGCGGTGCAGGTCCTATGAATGCCTGTGGTGCAGCTGATAAA
>JALQUJ010000103.1 GCA_023263825.1 Porticoccus sp. | reverse complement strand
TGCCGCTATAAATTGATCAATAATTATCTGAGCACCGTTAGCAAAATCTCCAAACTGCGCTTCCCAAATTACCAAAGAGTTTGGGTCTGCCAAGGAGTAACCGTATTCAAAACCAAGAACACCCATCTCCGAGAGAAAACTATCAATCACTTCAAATTGCTTTTGTTTTTCTATTGCAGTCCGCTGGTATCAGAGAGCAGGAAGAGCCAAAACAATTTATTCGAATTAAACGTCCTGTTACCGTTACCGATGGTGACAAGGTCGCATCTTTTAAACCGTTTGAAGGTTTTAAAGTCAGCTTTTCTATCGACTTTGACCACCCCGCTTTCCACAATCGGACACTAAAAGCCGAAGTTGATTTTTGTAGCACTTCCTTTGTAAAGGAGGTGAGTCGTGCACGGACCTTTGGCTTTATGCACGAAATTGAATACCTGAGGTCAAAAGGCCTGGCTCGTGGTGGCAGTATGGATAACGCTATTGTTGTTGATGAGTTTCAGGTGCTAAATGAAGATGGTCTTCGTTATGAAGATGAATTTGTTAAGCACAAAATTCTCGATGCCATTGGAGATTTGTATCTGTTGGGAAACAGTCTTATCGGTGAATTTGTAGGGCACAAGTCAGGTCATGGCCTGAATAATGCGTCATTGAGAGAGCTAATTGCTCAGGAAGATACCTGGGAAGTGGTCACTTTTGAAGATGACGAAGATGAGGCACCGATCTCATATATGAAACCATTGCTTACGGTATAGTAGGTCCAAAAGCAGCCACTTTAGTAGAAGTGGTACAAAATGCAGTGAAACAGTACAAAGGGTTAGGCACCAAACCTAAAGTAGGAAAAGCATACTGATATTATGAACATTATTTTTATCAGCAATCGTGACGGTAAATCCCGTTCAGTTTCGCTCAATAATTGGGCGAAGGTGCTGTTGTCTGTATGTTTGTTAGGTTTGCCTGTTGGTGGTGGTGTACTTTTGGGCATGCAGTTTGGTGGTGACCAGTCGGATCTGGTCAGTTCTATTGAGCTGATGAAGCGTGAACTGGCCCACCAACAATCAGAATTAGAAGCAGGCCGTGTTGAAGCACGGCAAAAAGTGGAAGCACTCACACTCAAGTTAGCCGCTATGCAAGCCCGGTTGGTCAGAATTGATGCCCTTGGTGAGCGGCTGACAGATATGGCTAGCTTGGATGATGGAGAATTTGATTTCAGTCAGCAATCTGCATTGGGCGGACCTGAGCAGGGCCAGGTTGGTTTACTTGCACACAGTGACCTGCAACAGTTGTATGCCCAGTTAGATAAACAGCTTGCTAGTCGTGAAAGCCAATTGGGGATTTTGGAATCTCTAATGGTTGATCGTAAACTAAAGCAAGAAAGTTCAGTGACAGGTAGACCTATTCATAAAGGTTGGATGTCTTCTCGTTATGGGTATCGTACAGATCCGTTTCATGGTCGCCGTTCTTGGCATAATGGTGTGGATTTTGCCGGAAAAGAGGGTGCCAGTATTGTTGCTGTAGCTTCTGGCGTAGTGACTTGGGCGGGTGATAAACAAGGCTATGGTCAAATGATCGAGCTGGATCATGGTGAAGGCTATATCACACGCTACGCCCATAATAAAAAGAACCTTGTCAGTGTTGGTGATGCGGTCAAAAAGGGCGAAGTCATTGGCCTTATGGGCAGCAGTGGTCGTTCCACTGGGCCACATGTCCACTTTGAAGTTTATAAAAATGGCCGTTCTGTAGATCCCGCTAGCTATATTCGACGCACTATCCGATAACTCATTTCATTTTGTCATCTCTTTGACTCCTATTGGGTGTAAAGCCACGCATTTGATTAAGTTAATAAAATATTAAAAAAATGCCTTTTTAAGGCCGTAAGCTTCCAAAATACTCATGATTGGAAGTTTTTAAATAAAAACATCTAGGCAGTAGAGATCTTCCAAAGAATACAATCGCGGGATAACAAATTTTCGGGTTAAACATGAAATTCTTAACAAAGCTTTTTGGTAGTAAAAATGATCGTGAAATAAAGCGGATGCGCAAGCTGGTCAAGCGTATTAATGCACTCGAAGAAGAGTTTACTGCCCTTTCGGATGACACTTTAAAAGAAAAAACGGAACAGTTTCGTCAACGTTATCGTGATGGTGAAACACTGGATCAGCTTTTGCCCGAGGCATTTGCTGCCGTTCGTGAAGCCGCCAAACGTTCATTGGGAATGAGGCATTTTGATGTCCAGTTAATTGGCGGTATGACCTTACATGAAGGGCGCATTTCAGAAATGCGTACCGGTGAAGGTAAAACGCTTATGGCAACTTTGCCCGCATATTTGAATGCGCTTTCAGGCGATGGCGTTCACGTAGTCACGGTGAATGAATACTTGGCAAGCCGGGATGCTCAGTGGATGGCTCCTGTTTAC